>DUZM01000243.1 GCA_013349485.1 Candidatus Hydrogenedentota bacterium
AAGATTGATCAGGCCGTCATGGCCGTCCGCGACAGTTTCACCAGCCAAGAACGCCTGGATCAGCGCGCGCATTGCGTCCGGCTCGTGCACGCCGCCGTCGGGCGTTTCGATGCGCGCACCGTAGACGCCGTCCGGCCCCGTCTCGCCCTCGACGACGAACTCGTAATCGTTGAAAACAAACTTCCGCACGTTGCGCGGCGGCGCCGTGGCGTTTCGCGCCAGCAGTTCACAATGCAGCGATCCGCCCGATGGACGCCGCACATCGAAAGCGGCCCGGGCCTCATAGCCGTTGAAGGCAATCTTCGCAGAATGCCAGTCCACTTCACCGTCCGGGGCAAGGCGTTGCGCGACGCTGATCAAGTGGGGCGACAGATCGACCCACACCCGGCGAGGGTCCGGCCCACGACCTCTTGCGGGCGACTCGAGATGGCCGCGGTATTCACGGATCGGTTCGTCGCTGCGTCTCTCGCGCCATATGCGCAAGAAACTCGAGGCGGCCATCGCGTACTGCGTGCACACGCCCAAACGCCGCCCGCCGCCCTCGGCCAGTTGTACCAAGTCGCGGCCTTGGGCAACCAGGGCCTCGCGCGGGACCCCTGGGGCAAATACGAGCGGTTTCTCGCACAGCACGTGGCAACCGGCCTCGAGCGCGGCCCGCACGTGCTCGGCATGTTTCTGGTGCGGCGAGCACACGTCAACAATGTCCGGCGCCTCGTTGTCGAGCATCGCCGCGACGCCCACGTAGCCGCGTCCATGAAAGCCAAACCGATCCTCGAGAATCCCCCGCGTCTGGGCCACCGTTTCCTCCGACGTGCCGGCGAAGGCACATAGGTCCGCGCCGGCCGCGGCCCACCACTCGGCGTGGTGTTTGCCGATGCCGCGCGCACCCACCACGGCTACCTTGATTGTCGTTGGGTTTTCCACGTTCATTTTCGCCAGCCCGTTACCTGCTTCGTGCACGCAGATTACCGTTCGCAGGCGGGAGGTCGCCTCGGCCCACGGCGTTCCGAGGCGTTCCGTCGGAACATAGAGCGGCAATACCGCTATGCATCGTCCTCATCGTACTCCCAGACGTACGCCGCATCGGGGTCTTCCCACGCGTGGGGCCTCGGAAAATCCCGCTCTTCGTCGTCCCATCGCCGGAGAAGCTTGCGCGCTTGGCGGCGTTTTCTCAGGTATCCGATCACGGCCAATATCGCCATTACTTGAAACAAGGTGAATCCTGACATGAGCGCCGACGCCAGCGCAATCGCCCACAATGATCGTTGCCACGCTTCGATGAATTGCTGCGGGGTCCAAGAGGCCTTGGTTTCGAGCGCCTCGCGAAACGTCATCGTATCGAGCGCATGAAGAAGATCCCAGAACCCGTCCTCGCCCAGGCGCTCGATTAGGAACCGCGTCATGGAAAGACTCTGGGCGTACGCATCGCTTAGGACGCCTGCTCGGCCGCTTCCCGACATGGCCTGATTCAACTGGGCGTACGTGAGCAAGCGTCCCTGCACATACATCCGCGCCACGTGCAAACTGTTCGTCAAACGGCGTTCCTTGGATACAATCATGGCCGTGCCTTCATTGAGCCAACGGGGCATGTTGTCCACCGCGACATTTCGATGGAGCAGAATGTGAATGAATTCGTGACGCAATATGCCGACGTAATCCGCGTCGGGCGGCAGCAGCCGCGGCGATTTCATGACAATCAGGCCGTGAGCGGACTCGGCAACCCCCGAAACGCGAACATCGTTGAAATGAACGGTATACTGTCTGAATTCCTGCGAGGTAGCCGCGATTACGACGCGAACCGGATCTTCGCCGAGCGGCAAGCGCTCGTCCAGCTCGGCCGCAGTCTCCTCGAGAATGCCGAGACTCTCTCGAGCCACGGCGGCGTCCCGTTCTGCGTACTCGATGTGAAACACGCCTTCCGACAACGTGTCTGCAAACGCCGTTGCCTCGGCCGCAAGGACAACAAGGATTAGGCCTATGGCAGCCCTCGGCACGTATCCGGTAAGACGACTTCCCATGTCTCTTCTTTCACACGCAACTTCTCTTTCGCCAATGAGCCCCATCATACCACGAGACGACCTCGCTTTCCCTTCCGAACGCCTCGTCGGCCGGTTGTGTTTGCCGGTTAGCCGCACTATACTTGGCGCAGTCCGAGCAGCGCCCCAGGAAGTGCAACTGCTCCGACAAGAAACACGCGCCATGGCTACGGCCGGGCGACACGCAGAATCCCGCGGAGTGGAGAGCGTGCCCAAACCGAGTTGCGCCCAGGCAAACGAATCCGACCTCGAGCACGCCGACGCCGTATTTTCCGCTCGGCAGAAGTTGGCGCTCGGGTTGCTCGCGGCGCTCGGCGTTCTTCTTCGTCTCGTCGAATACGTCCACTACCGCCCCCTGTGGTCGGACGAGTCCATTTTGGCGGCCCACCTTCTCAGCGATCCGACCCCCGCCCTTTTTCGCGCCATGCCCGACATAATTGTGCCCCCGGGCTATTTCCTGCTCCTGAAGCTGTGCGTTGCCGTCGTCGGCGTTACCGAATACGCCGTTCGGCTGCCCTCGGTGATCGCGAGTATTGCCGCCTTGGGGCTGTTGTGTGCCGTTGGAAAACGGTTGTGCGCGCCAGCGGCGGCGGTCGTGGCGCTCCTGTTCTTGGCGGTGTCAGAGCACTCGATTTATTACGCAGCCGAAGTCCGGCCCTACGCATTGGACGCGGCCGTCGTGTTGGGCCTTCTGTGGCTGACTTTGAACGTGCGGCTCGGGCTCGGCAAAGCCGCATCGTGGCGCTTGGCGGCGTTTGCGCTCGCGGGTGCCGTGGCCGTTTGGTTGTCCTATCCGGCGGCGTTCTGCTTGGCCGGGATAGCCGCGACGCAGGTGCTGTTGGTGGCCCGCAAGCGCCAATGGCGCCGCCTCGCGCCCTTGTTTGCCGTCTACGGGGTGTGGGGACTCAGTTTCGTTGCGCTGTATTTCATTAATATACGAAGCGTCTTCGAGTGCGAGGAGATGATGCAGATCGCCTACGGACAGTATAATTACGCGGGCGCCTTCATGCCCTTTCCTCCGAAGTCCCTTGCTGACGCGCGGTGGTTCGGCACGCGTTTTGTCATGTTTTGCGATCACCCTCTTGGCCTGGCGTTCCCGGGACTCGTTGCGTTCGCCCTCGTGGCTGGCGCGGGCTCACTTTACGCTAGGAAGAAGGAATGGCTTCTTTTGCTGCTGTTTCCGCTGTTTTTCGCGATGGCGGCCTCCGGCCTGAGAAAATACCCGCTCCACGCGCGCACCATGCTTTACCTGGCGCCCATTGCCTATCTGCTTATTGGCGAGGCCGCCGTTTTCGTAAGCGGGCAGGGCAAGAGGCCGTTGGCAATCGGCGCCGTCGCAATGGCGTCTATTTTGCTGCTGCATCCTGCGTATCGCGCTGCGCGGGATGCGGCGTCGCCGCGCAGCCATCATGAACTCCACCGGTTGCTGGACTATGCAGAAAAGAACTGGGAGGACGGCGACGTTTTGTATATGCCGTACGTGACACACCTGTCGTATTTATTTTGCGCGCACCGGTACGATTTTCCGAAAGACGCCGTTATTGCGGGCGCCAAACCAGCACCTAAGACCCCGATCCACGAGACGTTCTCGAGGAGCCTCCCCCAATTGCGCGGTAAGCGACGCGTATGGGTCGCGTTGACTTATGCCTTGGCGCCTCGTGCCGAACGCTATTGGGAAACGTTGGATGAATTCGGCGAGCGCGGAACAGGATTTCATGCGCGCGGGGCCTCAGTCTATCTATACGACTTCAGTCGCGCCCCCGCCCCGCCGGGCGCCGAGCCCGATTCCTGACGCCGCGGGTTTTGGCCGCCTCCGAAACCGGCGCCGAAGGCCCCAGTGGTCCAATGATCTCGGCGTGTGCGTTCCTCCCGCGGCGGCCTCGCCAAGGACAGGGCAGACTTGCGTTGATTTCGGTTTTCTTGTATGTTCGTGGCCGCGCTTTCAGGATGCACGGGACGGAACACGGTATAGGCCCCAACATGAACAGCGCAGGGCGTGCAAGTGACACCACGGGAACGATTCATAGCAGCGCTTGAAAGGCGGCCATTTCTGGGGCGGGTCCCCCATTTTGAGCTCGTCTTTTTTCTGACCATGGAGGCTTTCGGCAAGGTCCATCCGTCTCAACGGGCGTACCATCAATGGGACCAAATGACCGAGACGGAGCGCCGCCTCCACCGTAACGACATGGCCGACGTCTATATCATGACGGCCAAGCGCTACGATCACGGCGCCATTTTCCTGCACCCCAATCCCGATACGGAAGACGAGACCAAGCGCCTCATCGACCTTGTCCGCGAGAAGACCGGCGATGAATATTTTCTCATGTTGCACGGCGACGCGACCTATGGCATCCCCTCGGGGCAAAACATGGTCGAGCAAGCCGCGTGGTTCTATGAGCACTTCGACGAGGCCAAAGCCGACGCGGATCGAATGGTGGATGCACAACTCGAGCGGGCCGAACGACTAAAGCAACTGGGCGGGCTCGACGGATTCGCATTGTGCGCAGACTATTGCTTCAACGACAACCCGTTTCTGAGCCCCGACATGTTCGCGGAACTCGTAACGCCTTACTTGAAAAGGCTTTGCCAGGGACAGCGCGAACTCGGGTTCTATAGCATCAAGCATACCGACGGGAACATTATGCCCATCATCGACCAACTCGTCAGTGCAAGGCCGCACGCGCTCCATTCCCTTGATCCGCAAGGCGGCGTGGATATCGCCGAGGTCAAACGCCGCTATGGCGACCAGGTGTGCCTCATTGGGAACGTCAACTGCGGCCTGTTGACATCGGGAACCGAGGAGGAAGTCGCCGAGTCCGCGCGATATTGTATCCGCCACGGCATGCCCGGCGGCGGCTACATCTTTTCGACAAGCAACTGCGCCTACACCGGCATGCCCCTCGATCGCTATGAACTCATCTGGAACATCTGGCGCGAGGAGGCGATTTACACGCAGGAATCCGCGCAGAACTGCCAACCAGCGTCTCCGTCCTAAGACATCCGCCAGACGCAGGGGGCCTCGATGAATCGGCACGCAACGTCCAGCGAGCCGGCCAGATCGGTTGCGAACTGCCGGAGGCCCGCCGCTTCGCTGACCTCGTGCGAGGTCTCGATCACCGCGATGCCGGATTCCGCCGCGAACCGGAACCCGTAGTTGTCGGTTTCGCCGCAGATGAAGGTGTCCACGCCCAGGTCCATAATTGCCTGCATATACCCGACGTTGGTGAATAAGCCAAGCCCGCCCCACGGCAGGCCAATGCGTTGAACGGGTCTCTCGGCATCTATGATGGTTGTGCGAAGTGCCGGCATGCCCATGCACCTCTTCACGTGCTCGACGAGTGCACCAAACGTGTCGACGGGCGCACCGAAAACCTTGTGACTGTATTCGCCCGATGCGGCCTCTACAATGGGGTCGCCCAGTTCAAGTTGGTGCGCAAACGCGGCGTAGATATACAACTCGTCCAGGCTCCCGTGCAGGCGAATGGCCGTCATGTCGTGTCGGGCCAACGCCGCGAGACGGCTGTAGTTGGTAGGCCAGCTGAGATAGTGCCTTTCCGTCTCGCAAGTCAGACCCGGATAAGGATGGGTCAGCGCTTCATGGTGAACGAGACAGTTGTGACCCGCTGCGGCGGCCTGGGCCACCGTGGCCTCGTTGACGGTCCAGGCCACGCTTACGCCCGCAAGTTCAGAGGTCCGCGGCCCAAACGTGATGCCCTCGTCCGGGTTCAGCGGGTGCCCTGTTCGGTCCTCGGCGAATCGGATTATGTCGCCCGGCGTCATCGCGTTCCTCCTCCCTTCCCGAAGGTTCGTCCGGAATTGCAGGTCGCCAAGATCATATCCGCTCAAGCGAACCCGCACAAATAGACCGAACGAGGCATGCGCTCGCTGTAAGGGCACCACCTCGGGAACACCCCGGAGACATTGCCTGGAAAGTACCGGGTCACAGGTATCCCAGCCGTTCAAGTTTTTCCTGAGTCTCCTCATCTATGGTCTTGGAGGACTGAGGCCGAGCAGCCTCGGGCTTTGGCAGAGAGGCAAGGTAGGTAATGAGTTTCGAGCGCATGGCCTCTGCCACATTGGGGTGCTCTTCGACGAGGTTCGTCGATTCGTGAGGATCCTTTCCCAGATCGAATAGCCGATTCGACCCCTTTGTTTTGAGGACAAACTTTAAGCTCCCGTCGAATATTGCCTGGGAATCGCCCTTGGGAGACAAGGCGGGGAGCGGATAGACCTCCGCGATGACAGGGTGGCCGACATTGGGCGCCGCGCCCTGGATGTCGGGGGGGCAAGGCAGATCGAGTCTTTCAAGTATCATCGGCATCACGTCCGTAAGCTGGATCCGCAAATCGGTCGCGTCCGGACTAACTTCGCCTTTTGGGTA
>DUZM01000172.1 GCA_013349485.1 Candidatus Hydrogenedentota bacterium
ACGCGAGAAATCGCTCGATCAAGGCCTCTTGAGCGTTCGCGCTCTTCTCGGCGCCGCCCGCAACTCCGTCCAGCATTGCGCCGGAGACCTTTATGGACACCGAGAACCGCGCCGCAACCCGTTGACTGACCTGCACAAGGTTTTCCTGCACCGGCCCGTCCAGCCCTCGGGCAACCGCGCGAGTGCATTTCTCGAAACGTGCAAGCTCCTCGGCGCGCGATTCGGCAAAGAAGTCGAACGTCAACTGCTGCGTCTTGAACTCTTGCGCGCCGCCTTCGTCCGTGCCGGACACGCGCGCGGCCACTTCTTGAAGCCGCAACGACAACACGCGATGCTCGATCTGCCCCCCATAAGCAACGGCGTTGAACTGGTCTTGGACTGCCGCCTCGTTATCCTCGACGACGCGTTCGCGCCTCGGGGAACGGTGTGGCGGTTTGAGACCCCGCCGAATGGCTCTGTCGAGCCGCTTGATTAGGCGCGCGGCGTCGAGGTCTTGCGCATTGGCTCGCGCCCGCGTGGGGACGGGAAAGTTCTGAGAGGATTGGAGTGGTAATTGTGGATAGAGTGTGCCCATTGTAGTGTCTCCAGGGTGGTTGGCCCGCCGTAAGGCCCGCGATAAAATCTGGACCCTTGTCCCGGCTAGTGATGTGCGTCCGCAATCCCCGCGTCAGCGGGGACGGCAGTGCCACGCCGTGAGATGGCTCGAGCCAACGTCCCGGAAGCCTGTTGGCGGGTTGACCGTCGCTTTAGATCCGTCGCTGTTCCTGCACTACGTTATATCGGCACAACACCGAGAAGCTTTAGACCGGGCCGGGCGTTACGCACCAGGGAGGCCCGCCGAGCAGTCCGGCGCTCCCTGGACGTATTAGGGAGGACTCGGGCGCGCCCGGGGGAGTCCGCATCAGTCCGGCGTAACGTTTGCCGCGCCAAGCCGGCGCAATTGGGCGACAACCGACTCGATTTCATCGCGCGACATCTCGTGAAGATCCCCGAGTTCCGGCGGCGTCCCCGCTATTCCGAGCCGAGCGCGTTTTGCCCCGGCAAGGGCGTGGTAGCCCATAATCTGGACGGCTTGGCAGTGCTCGAGCGATTGGGCGAGTTCGGCGATGCCTCGGATATGGTCGTCGCGCAGGTTGAGGCCGGGAATGATGGGGCAACGCAGGAGGATGGCCGCGCCGCGTTCGTCGAGCCGGCGCAGGTTATCGAGAATGCCGGCGTTTGACCGGCCGGTATATGCGCGGTGCCGTCCCGGATCCGTCTCCTTGTAGTCGAACAGAAACACGTCCACGAACGGCGCCAGGGCATCGAGATCCACTGGCGCGCCCAGACCGCAGGTTTCGACGCAGGTGTGGAGCCCGGACGCCTTGGCGCCCTCGAGCAGCGCCCTCGAGAACTCCGGCTGCCCAAGCGGTTCGCCGCCGCTGAGTGTCATGCCGCCGCCCGACTCCTCGTAAAACGCCTTGTCCTTCAAGACCTCGCCGAGAACCTCGGCGACCGTCATGGTCTTGCCGACGACTTCGAGCGCCTGGCTGTAACATTCCTCGACACAGGCGAAACACGCCCGGCATTGCTCCCGATCGATACGATGTTCGCCGTCGACCATGACATGGGCGTTGTTTGGGCAGTGTTCGAAACAGTAGCCGCAGCCGATGCACAGGTCCGGCGAGAACGCCAGCTGCGCCGTCTTTGAATAGCCTTCTGGGTTGTGGCACCACACGCAGTTGAGCGGGCACCCCTTCAGAAAGACCGTCGTTCGAATCCCTGGACCGTCGTGGATAGACATCCGCTGTATGTCGAACACGACACCTTGGACGGTTTCCTCTTCGAGCTTTCCCGTCATCTCAACACGCGTCGGGCGTCCCATGGACGGATGCCTCCTCCAATAGCGCCGATTCAACGCACGGTTTTGTGAAAAAAGCCAGCGTCATGATGTACAACACCAAGCCCAGGAGTATACAGGAGACGATAAACGAAAGCGTCAAGCTTTCGAGCCGAAATCCCGTGAGAAGTCCATAGACGACGATCGATAGGATGAACATGGCGGACGCGCCGATCGTGCGCGGCAGACGGTCGAGCTTGGGCAAGAACAGAAACAGCGGAAGAAGCAGCATCACATGGTAGTAGAACGTCGGCGCGAACAGAAAGAAGGCGAGTACATATCCGTAAGCCACGGTTTCGTAGTCCTCGAGGTCCTTTACCAAGCGAATGGACACCAGGCACACGACCGCTTGGATGAACCACCACAGGGCCCGCAGATCGCTAAACATCTGCATTTTCTGCGCCTCGAACGCGCGCCAGCCCCCGACGGCGTTCTCGTACGTCATCAGAAAGATGTACTTGAAACCGATGCGGTGCGGTGACAGGTCGTTGTTGTGCAATGCAATTTTCTTGAAGAAATCCCGCCATTGAGCCGTTCCGTCCGCAACATAAAGCGAAAGACCCACCAGCGCAAGGCTCCCCGCTGCGAAGACGAGAAAGAACTCCAGGTACTCCCGGCGAAACCGCCGACGCACAACCGTTTCCCATAGCCATTTCGCCCCGAGCCCGAACACAAACACAACCGGGAAGATCCGCGCCATGCCGGCGTAGGCCATGAGCGCCCCGGCCGTCTTGTAGCGGGCCCTCTTAATCAGGCACAGCGCAATCACGAGCAACGTTACCCAGTCGAGCCGCAGAAACGCGCCGCGGATATGCGTGAAGCTCATGGGGAAACACGTGCCGAAAAACGTGACGGCGAGCATGCAGGTTCGCAGGCCGAAGGCCCTGTAAACCACAACGAACGTCGTCGCCAGCAGCGCCAAGTCAAGATAGACCAATGGGCGTAACCCGAGACGTCCGTCCGTAGGAATCCTATTGGCCATAGCGCCGGCGACCATGTTCCACACGGGCGTGGCGTTATATCCCTTGTCTTTGACTACCTCCGGCCACCGTTTCCCGAGGAGCTTCTGGAAGTAGGTTACGTCTTTCCTGAACTCGTCCCAACGGGCTTCGGTGAAGGCTTGTTTGTAGACCCGCGTCCGCCCGTTTTGCCGGACGTTCCGTGCGCTGTCGAATCCATAATCCGTCATTCGCCGGTACGACGTGTGGCTGGGTTCCACATTGTTTTCGGTGTCGGCCACGATCACCGCTGGGTACAGGTCGTAGTAGCCGACTTCCTTGGAGTATTTGGCGCCTAGGTAGTAATGGAAGAAATCGTGGGAATTCATGAAACTGCCGAATTTGGGATACATTCCAAAATCAAAGTACGCGGCAATCGAGGCCAAGGCCAAGACGGCGAGCAGGCCGGACAGCCATTTCCTTCTCGTGGGCGTGGGGTGCTGGTCGATGAGGCGGCAGAAGAAGAGCATCGCGACCGCCGCTTCCGCAAGCAGGGCCGTGATGAAAAGAAATGGGGAAGCGTACATAGGCTGCGTCTGCCCCCGATCTGGGGCCTACTACAAAAGCCCCTCTTTCTCTTGTGCCTCTCGAGGCTGGTGGAGTGCCACAAAATAAAATGTTGCGGCGTCAACGCCACGCGGCATTGTCCGTTTCGCGTTTTCGGTTTTAGATCTTGGGCTTTGCCGCGTCGGGTCGCACTGGGCGCTGGGCTTCATCCGATGTGACTTCGCACTGCCCGGCGGCAACGTTCTTATGACGGCGGGCGGCCCCGGCCATCAGGGTGACGATGATCAACGCAATGGCGAAACCTTGTCCGAGGCCCAACACGCTGTCGATAAGGTCCGTGCTGTTTCGCAGCAAGATGCCCGTAATGCCCATCGCCGCCGCCGCCAAGTAGATGAACAGCACCGCTTGGCGCTGCGAGAACCCTATCCAGGTCAAACGATGCGACAAGTGGTCCAGGGCGCAATGCTCGATGATCTGGCGAAGGCTCCGCGTCTCCCCGCGAAGGATCCGGGCTATCAATATGTAGGCAAAGTCGAAGATGGGGATCCCGAGGATCAGGACGGGAATTGTGCAGGAAATAAGCCGTTGCGTCCACTTGCCCATGACCCCGAGCGCGGCCTCCGCTTCCGTCCACTCGCCCATGACCCCGAGCGCCGCCAGGGTAAATCCCATGAAAAAGCTGCCCGAGTCGCCCATGAAGATCCGGGCGGGCTTGAAATTGAATATCAAGAAACCCAGGTTCGCGCCGATGAGGCCCGCGGCAAGTAGACCGAACCAGGAAAGGCCGGTTTCCGTGCCTACGGCGAGGAACGCCTGAACGGCAATCACCAGGTAAATGGCTGAGACTATTGCGGCCAGGCCGCCCGCCAACCCGTCCATGTTGTCGAGCGCATTAAAGGCGCTCGTCACCCCGACGATCCATAGAACAGTTAAAACTAAGTCGACGGCGGGGTAGGCCTTAAACAGGTTGAGCTTGACGCCGAACGAAGACATCACCAGCGTTACGGCTACAAGGGTGATAAACTTGATCGTTGCGGACATGCCGCCGCGGAAATCGTCTATTGCCCCAACCACCATACAAATGAAAGCACCCACCATGACGCCGTTCATCGCATGCTCCCGATAGTTCGGAAGCAGGACGCCCACGGCAAACGCAAGAAAAATCACAATGCCCCCGCCGCGCACAACGGGTCTCCGATGAAGCTTATCGGCCGTCGCCTTATCGACCACGCCCAACCGCCGCAAGACGACTATGGCCACAGGCATCGTCACCACAGCAACGAGGAAGGCCGTGATGCCGGCTTCAAGATAGGTCCGTTGCCAGTAATGCCAATTCTGGAAAAACGGAAACATCGGCCTCCCTTTGCGCAGTTTGCGGAAGTCTCATCGCGCTGATTCGGTAACGTTACCGCAAAGCACGTAAAAGACGCAAGTAGACTGGCGGGCGCGTGCGCGGAATCAGTCGCACGGCCCCGGGCGAGTTCCCAGCAGAATATCCAGGGAACGCGGCCCGCAGTTCAGCACAAGATCGAGGATCGAGAGGTCGGGCAGATAGGGGCCGTGTAGCTGCCCATACTCCGGAGAATGCCATTGCTGCGTCTCGATGTCTATCGCCGCCTCGGCAAACAGTTCGGCGTCGAGATAGGCGTCGAGGGCAAACGCGCCCGTGTAGTATCGCGTGCCGCCGACGGCCCGGACAAGGTTCACGAGCCGTTCCGTGGCCGTCCCCGGCACATCGAGTTCCGAAGAGAGCCGAACGGGCGTGCGGATGCCCAGGGCCGCAAGAAAGTAATCGAGCAGGTGCCTGTTGAGGGCATTGAGTCGATGCCAGGGCTGGCCATAGGTTTCCTCGAGGAAACGGCAGTGTTGCGCAAAGAACGGCGCTTTCTTATAGTTCTGCTCGATGGTGCGCCAGTGTTTTTTCCGCCAGGGAACACCGTCGTTGATCAAGATAGCGTCGAGCGTCTGCCCGAGTTGAGCGTAAACGGGCACCGTGAGCAGCGCCTCCCCCGACGCCGTCTTGATTTTGTTTCGGTTCTGCCAACCGTTTTTCGTGAACTGAATGTTGTCAAGGGCAATGAATACGTCCACCCGCGCAATTTTCTCGAAATAGCGCAGCCACGGAAGGTAATGCAATTGGTGAATTCCCACGAGCATAGCGTTCTCGGCCCTGGGATAGCATCCGTGCAGACCCGAAACTCGACCGCCCGCGCGTTGCGCCGTACGTCTCGGTGGGTCTGTGGCGCCCACACTAGCGGATGTCGGCGTCGAACCAGCGCAGCACCGCCATCATGCCCCGCGCCCGTTTCAGCATTGTGGCTTTCAGGCCCTGTTCGCGAAGTTTTACCTTGGCTTCGTGGCGCGATTTGGCTATCACTGCGCCGCCGACGAACGATTTCTCTTCGTCCCCTTCCGCCCGGATAGCATGATACTCAAACGTAGGCATACGACTCTCCCCAAAATAATCACTCTCGGGCCCTGACGCAATTGTAGCACGCGGGCGTTACGGTTCCAAGTTTTTCATCTGCCGCTCTGCGGCACCGAATGACCCGTTTCACGGCAACGCGGCTTACAACTGGTTCCAGGACACAAGGTTTCGCCCGCCACCTCGCGGGAGGATGCGTCCCAGGAGGTCCCGTCATCGAGGAATGTAGCGGAACATCACGTAAAGGGTCGAGATAGCCAGCGACACAAGCGTGACCGGGACGCCGTAATACATGAATTGACGGAACCCGACCTCTCTGCGATTGGCTCGCGCGATCTCGACCACCACGATACTCGCGGCCGTCCCGAACATGCTCCCGTTCCCGCCGAGGCACGCCCCCAGCGCCAGCGACCACCACAGCGCGTGGTGTACCGTGGCTTCCGGCAGCGCCGCCGCGCCCGCCAACACCGGAACAACGTTGTGCACCACCGGGATAAGCGTCGTGACCAGAGGGACGGCGCCGATGAGCGCCGACGCCACGGCCGAAAGCCATAAGATAACCATCGCCGTCAGGAAAAGATCATTGCCGGTCAG
>DUZM01000151.1 GCA_013349485.1 Candidatus Hydrogenedentota bacterium
TCATGGAGTTCGTGAACGCCGCATACAAGGTTGACGCGCTTGACCGTTCCATCATGGAAACGTTCGTGTTGGTGTTGTCGCCGTTTGCGCCGCACATGGCCGAGGAGTTATGGGAGCGGCTGGGGCATGACCACACGCTGGCCTACGAACCGTGGCCGGAACACGACGAGGCCCTGTTGGCCGAAGACACCGTCGAGATCCCCGTACAGGTCAACGGCAAAGTCCGCGCCCGAATCCTGGTTGCCGCCGGGGCCGATGGCGATACGGTTCTCGCCGCCGCAAAGGCCGAACCCAACATCCAGAAGCATGCAGAAGGCAAGAAGATCATCAAAGAGATCTATGTGCCAGGCAAAACCGTGAACCTCGTTGTTAAATAGCGCGGCGACAAGTGCCGCATCTCTTTTTCTTGCTTCAGCCTGTTTTCTAACGCGCACGCCGCCCCTCTTGAAACCGTTCCCCCCTTTTGGGGTCTAAAGGAGTGGATGGGGTATACTTTCTCTCGCCGGTGTCATGTCAGAACGGGAGGACAGAGCTATGCGAGACTACACGCCCAGGTATCTTGTCGGCGCCTTGTGCCTAGCGTCCGTGTTCGTTGCCTGCAGCATGCCTAGGATGATGGGCTCAAAGGAATTCAGCCCAGCAGCAGACAGGGCCGCCGGGCGCCCGTTGCATAGAACGGAAACGATTGGCGAAGCGCTTTCATCGCAAGGTTCCACGGCGCTGGCGGCAATCGAAGCGACCCAGCCGGATCGCCACTTAATCAAAGACGCTCGGATTACCCTCGAGGTAGTTTCGGCCAAAGAGGCCTCAGCGCAGATCATAACCAAGGCCAGGGAAACTGGGGGATATGCAGCCGATGTGCGCGAAGTAACAGACGCCCTCGGCGGAATCTCAATCACGTTGCAGGTGCGCGTGCCTGCAGATCGGTTTGAGGAGACAATGCAGTACCTCGACGGCTTGGGCAGAGTGCAGGAACGTCATGTTTCGTCGGAAGATGTTACCGAGGAGTTCGTCGATACCCAGGCCCGAGTCCGCAATTTCAAACGCACAGAGGAACGTCTCCTCGAACACCTTGAACGAACGGCCAAACTCGAGGATATCCTCAGTGTCGAGCGCGAGCTTGCCCGTGTGCGCGGCGAAGTCGAGCGACTCGAAGGACGCCTACGGTTTCTGTCTCATCGGGTCGCCTTTTCCACGATCACCGCATCGCTTCGCGAGAAGGCCAAAGCCAGGCCCGTGGTACCGCCCGAATCCTTCAGCACACTGGGTGTGGCTACGTCGGCCGTGCGTTCTCTTGTGACGTTTGCACGGGCGATATGGATCGTGGTCATTTGGCTCGGCGTATGGGCCGTCGTATGGATCCCGCTGGTTTACGTGGCGTATCGGCTCGTCCGTTCTGAGGGCAGGCGTGCCGGCGGCAACAAGACTCCTCGAAGCGCTACCGAGACAGACGTTTCGCCGCCGTCATGACGACTCTTCCGACTGCGCCCGCATGGCCGCGCCAGCGTCATGCTTTGACCCGGGACTTCGCTGGCTGCACACTGTTTTCAGCGACTGTCCATGGGGCCGGCAAACGATGCGCCCGGTATGGAAAACACGCCAGTCTTGCGCCGCCAGTAATTGACTTTCGTTTTCTTCCTTTGCTATATTACCGACACTTCACGGGGCGGATGTCTCGTGAAGCGATTTTGTGCGGGGGCGTAGTTCAGTTGGTTTAGAACGCCGGCCTGTCACGCCGGAGGTCGCGGGTTCGAGTCCCGTCGCTCCCGCCATGTAAAGCTAAAGACGCCAAGGACTTACGACAGAAGCCCTTGGCGCTTTTCTTTTTCTTCTTGACAGGTGTAACCGTTTTGCACTAGAATTTTTCCTCGAGGGGACAGAAAATGGCTGGTTTGTACAAGCGAAATGGCGTTTATTACATCAGCTACTACGAGGCCGGCAAGCGCCACATGAAGTCCCTCGGCACGAGGAATCGAAAGGACGCGACGAAGTTCAAGGAGGCTATCGAGCGGCGCCTGGCGCAGAAGAAATGGCTGCCAGAGACTATCGACACACCGTGCAAGGTCTTTTGGGATAAGTACCTCGAGTGGGCTGAGGCGCACAAACGGCCCCGAACGATAGAAACAGAACGGTTACACTGGGGCCATTTGCGGGAGTTCTGCAAGCGGAAATCGTTGAAGCAATACGAACGGCGCGACTTCGAGGAGTTCAAGCTGCATCGGCGGCAACTGGGCAACGGCCCTGTGGCCGTCAACAATGCGCTGAAACATTTGCAGGCCATTTTCAACCATGCCATCAAGCTGGGCTATTTCAGCGGCCCGAATCCCGTCCAGGGGGTTGAGCGCTTCAAAGTCGAGAAGCGGCCGCCCCGATTCCTGAATCAAGAGCAAATCGAGAAACTGCTTGCCGCGGCCGAGGAGTACAACGAGAATGTCTTCCTGGGGATCGCACTCGGGGTATATGCCGGGATGCGCCGGCGGGAAATCAGTTTCGCAACGTGGGAGTGGATTAACTTTGACCGGAAACTGATCAGTATCGTGGGCGATGGGCACTTCGCCGTCAAGGATTGGGAAGCCCGGACGTTGCCCCTACATGGCCGATTGGCCGAGATACTATGGCCGCGCCGTCGGCCAGATGGTTACATTTTGGCGCCAGAGGCCGAGCCGGGTGTGTACCGATACCGCTATGATTTCCGAAAGGTGTTCGATGCCGTCAAGCGACAGGTGGGGCCGGATTGGCTCACGGTTCATGTGTTGAGGCATACGTTTGCTTCGCAGTTGGCCGCCGCGGGCGTGAGTCTGTACAAAATCGCCCAATGGCTTGGCCATGCGAACGTCAAGACGACGCAAATCTACGCGCATTTGCAGGCGCACGATGAGGACATTAACCGCTTTTGAGCTAGCGCGGCATCGAGGCCGTATGGACGTCAGTACGACGTCGTGGGTGTTGGGTTGTGGCAGAAAGGGCTTGATCTCGGCCCAGGCGACGCGAATGGGGTCTCGGTAGAAGGGGGAAGGCGGATGGTTGCTGAAAAGGCCGTGGTGGCGCGTGAGGGCATCGAGCGGGCCATTTATCTGATTCGCGGGCAGCGGGTCATGCTCGATGCGGACTTGGCGGAACTGTACGACGTCTCAACAAGGCGTCTGAATGAGCAGGTGAAGCGGAACAAGGACCGGTTCCCCGTAGACTTCATGTTCCAGTTGACCAAGCGGGAAGCGGAGTCTTTGAAGTCGCAAATTGCGACCTCAAAACCGGGGCGCGGCGGCCGCCGAACGTTGCCCTACGCCTTTACGGAGCACGGGGCGATCATGGCGGCCACGGTTCTCAATTCGCCTCGAGCTGTCGAAATGAGCGTGTCGGTTGTCCGGGCGTTTGTGCGGTTGCGCGAGATGGCCATGACGCGTAAGGATCTTGCGCGGCGCCTGGCCGCCCTCGAGAGGAAAATGCTCGAGCACGATAAGCAATTCGCGATGGTGTTCGAGGCGATCCGTGGGCTCATGGCCGAACCGAAGCCCAAGCGCAAGCGAATCGGTTTCGAGCCGGCAAGAAAGGATTGATCCTACGAGCCAGATGGACAGAACGCCAATTCGTATAGGTGTAGCGGCGAAGATATTGGGTGTACACCCGGAGACTTTGCGGTACATGGTTCGCAAAGGTGAGGTTCAGGCGTTCCACATTGGCAAAGGCAAGCATCTTCGGTTTGACCCGGCCGACCTCGAGAACTTCATGCACAACAGCTATAGACCTGCACCACCCGAGCTGGGGCAGTCGCCACAGGAGATAGCGGGCGCGTTGCGCGACGCGGCCTGCGCGGAATTGGAATTGGCTGAATTGAGGAGGGCAGGCAAGATATGAAACCAGGGATCGGGCAGTATCACAACGCGCTGATACTTTACGGCCGGTGTGGCCGTTGAAATAGAAAGCGGCCCGTGAAGGCGTTCGAGGCGCCGACACGAGCCTAACCGAACCGAATAGCGTGAGGCACCAGCGGCCGGCTACTTGCCATTATACCGCATCGCCTCACGCGTTCCAAAGGAGGGACGTGTCATGAAGGAAGTCGTTGTTGTCTTGAAGTATGGGCTGTTGGTCGGGCCAAGCGGATACATCAATCCGCACTATCACTTGCTCGCGCCGTTGCTTCGTGCGGTTCGGAGCCGGAAAGGAGTGCGTCATGTTTGAGAACCTTGGCGAAATAGTGAAGTTTCGCGATTCGTTTGCGCGGTTCATCGCGGCCGCCAAACCCTGCTGGCCAGGTCTCACCGTCGCCTGCTTCAATGACCTCATCGACAAGGCGTACGAGTTGCCGGATGTGTTGTCTCGCGACGATTACAAGCCTGAAAACGTGGTTGAGAAGTTGCCGGCCTACACAGCGGTTGTCTTGGTTGCGCGGTACCGGCCGGAGTTCCCTCGGCCAAATCCGTTCGACTTCGTAGACCTGGGAAAGCTCCTGGGGAACCGCACACTGAAGGCGCAGGGTAATGGCGGCGAGAGAAGGACCGTGGAGGTCCTCGACTTTCTCATCGTCGATGAAGCGGGGTCCTGGCAAAGCGTGTATGACGCCGTGGGCTTGCGGGAATTGGTGTGGTGCGATGCGTGCCACACGTGGCTCGAGTTCAGCGATGTAGGCGACCTGGCCGATATGATAGCAGATGAGAAATGGGATGAGCTTGAGTGCTTTCATCGCGAAGGGTGCAGCGGCGTCAAGGAACACGGTCGAGGATGGAGGAAACGGAACGCAGCATTGTTGGCCGCGGGAGACCGGCCACGTTTGGGCCCGCCGCGCGTGCAGAATTCCTGGGGCGAACGGGGGTCTTGTTTCCTCACACCCGGCGAACTTATCAAAGGATGCGGCGAGATCTTCGCGGCCGCGGGTCAAGAGATCGAGACAGACGGCGAGTTGTCTCCTGTGGCGCAGAAATTCGCGGCGCTGCTCGCGAACCCCGAAAACGAAGCGTCTGAGCCGTCAACGGCGCCAGCGGTTGGGGGAGGTGCGTCATGAAAGCCAAGGATGGTATTGGATCCACTGAATGGTTGACGTCGCTTCTCCACGCCGTGGATGAGTTGGCACGCCAGCATCCCGAAGCGATTGCGCGGGGATTTGAGAAGGCGCGCGCTGCTGTTGAGTCCTTTTGGGAGAACGCAGCGGCACACAGTTGAATCCGCCATATCTAGAATGGCAGAGTGAACTTGCTTTTCCGGGGCGGGCGGGTAGCGCGCCCGAGTCGATTTCCGCAACGGCTTTTCCCGCCCCGGTGATTCCTCATTTTGCGGTAGACGAGCGGAGGTCCGGATCATGTTGACCATGGTATATGACCCCAGCGTGTATTCGCGTCTCGAGACGTGGCCGCTGGATTTCGCCGTTAATGTTGTAGTCTTCAATGGGATTGCTGAAAGAAGGGCCGAGGACCCATTATTTGGGGAGGAATGGGAGCGTAGGCTTAAGCTCGAAGAGCTTCAACGGTCGCATCTCGAACGGTTTGGCGTAATTGTCGAGAATGCTATCAGTGCTGGTAGACTCAGGCTTTGCTACATCGAAGCCCCCAATTCCCCAGAGAAGAAAAAGTTTCGTGTTACCCCTATCGATTCTCAGGGTCTTCCAATCCTTACCGGCGCAAAGAACTTGCGTTTTCATGAGGCACATGTGTACCGACGTGAATACGTCGAGTGGCTGGCTGAGGTGGGCTACTCTCTGCCGAAAGACTTACGTTCGGAGTCAGCTGCAAAGGAATCTGAGCCGAGGAAAGATGTTGAAGCGTCGCCACACGCTATAAATGAGACGGCTGCGAACTTACCATCGGAGCGGCAAAGAACGGACGATCAATTGAAGCAGATGTACTACAAGCTAACTGAGCTCCAGAAATTACTTGTCGAGGAACTGAGCAGTGATGATAGGACGGGTCCTGATCTACACAAACGCCTCGAAACAATTGCGAAGAGCATGAAGGATTTCAAAGCACCAAAGGATTTCAGAACTACCCAAAGAGCTCTTAAGGCACTGAACACCCGTGGGCTGATATGGAATAGGCGCGGTAGAGGATATGTCCTGACGGCAGATGGAAGCCGACTATACGAACTCATGTCCCCTTCTCAAAACCTCAGTTAGTTTTTGCATCAAGAACTGTACCTTCCCTCTGTTTCCCATAGCAGAAAAGGCCAAAATATACCCGATCTGCTACCCGGTGCCGTTTCGACGCCGTATTGATGCCGTTTCAGCGCCGTAGGACGCCGCTGTAATTTGAGTCACTTCGTGGCAGTCTAATGGCCTCAAGAGAGAGGAGGTGCCGCGATGGTCGAGGTTAATGTCCACGATTTGTCGATCACAGAATTGGCTCGCCTAACTGGCCGACATCCCGAGACTCTTCGGCAACTAGCGCGGCTCGGACGGCTTGCGGGCGCATACA
>DUZM01000254.1 GCA_013349485.1 Candidatus Hydrogenedentota bacterium
CATACTATGGCGCCGTCTCTGACACAATGTGGGCGGTTTGACCCGAGAACTCGCCGTATAGCTCAGGATAAACCGTCAGGACCCACTCTCGAAACGGCACCGGACTGCCCTCGTAGAGATCGAGGACCTGGCCGATGGGCGCGTCGAAGAAGAACAGGCCGAGCTCTTCGCGTGCACTGTCCAGTGACCCGCCTTCAAGAAGCACGTAGCACGCCGAAGCAACGCCCGCGCGGTGGATGCCGGCCTGGCAATGCACCAGGGTAGGCCTGTCGCTCTCACTGCACCATGCAATGAATTGGGCCAACGACTCGGGAGACGGAAGCCGCCGCATGCTCCATCCGAGATCCATGTACGCGACGCCGAGCGCGTCGCAGGCGGCCTTTTCCTCACGATACCATTCTTCTCCGGGTTGGTTGCCGCGCAGGTTGATGACGGCGCGGATGTTGTGTTTTCGGATGATGCGGGCGAGCCGTGAGGCCGGCATTTGACCCGATCGATAGAAACTGCCGTCGTCTACAGTCCGGAAGTTGTCGGCCAACCGGGCGCAACCCAGCGTAAGCAGGAGCAAGCCAACAGCCGCTCTTCGCATCATTGGCGTCGAATCCTCGTTAAGAGAGCGTTTCAGGATGACCTGGACAAGGGCCAGGATGACCCGGACAAAGGCATGGTATACTATCCGCCGCGCGAACGCGAGACGCATTTCGCGGCAGTGCAAATGAAGGAGAGCGACATGGCAGACCCCGTGGTTTTTGCGATACATTCGCATCCCGACGATATCGAGTTCATGCTGGGCGGCACGTTGGCGTTGTTGAAGCAAGCCGGCGCCGAAACCCACCTTATGAATATCGCCAACGGCTCGTGCGGCACGCAGCGGGACGATCCCGCGAGCATTATCGCCCGCCGAACGGATGAGGCACGCGCCGCCGCCGAGACGCTAGGCGCCGTGTTCCATCCGCCGCTGGTAGACGACCTGGAGGTATACTATACGAGTGCGCTTGTCCGGCGCGTTTGCGCCGTGGTGCGCGAAGTGCAACCGACGATTCTGCTTACGGCGTCGCCGCAGGATTACATGGAAGACCACGTGAACGCCGGGCGTCTTGCCGTCACGGCCGCCTTCTGCCGGGGCATGCGCAACTTCTTTACGGAACCGCCGCGGGACCCTATCGACAAGGACGTGGCGGTGTACCACGCCTTGCCGTGGGGGCTGCGCGACCCGTTGCGCCGCAAGGTCCGGGCGGGATTGTATGTGAACGTAACCGATGTTATGCCGGCAAAACGCGCGGCCCTCGCCTGCCACGCGAGCCAAAAAGAGTGGTTGGACGTGAGCCAGGGGCTCGACAGTTATCTCACCGCCATGGAAGACGTCGCCCGCGAGGTGGGGCATCAGTCGGGCCGGTTCGAGTACGCCGAAGGTTGGCGGCGCCGCCTCCATTACGGCTTCTGCGCAGCGGACGCCGATCCGCTCGCCGAGATCCTCGGCGACAAGGCGTTTGTTTCTGAAGCGTACGAAACGGAATTGGACTGGTTCTAATGTGCCGAATCAAGAGAGTGCGGAAGGATTGCGTGAGGATAACTTGAGCATAGACTTAAGGGGCCGATCCTCCCGTCATCGTGAGTGCCGGAACGCGTTTTGCGGCGATTCGCGGCGTAACATGTTCTCTTACACCGTCATTGCGAGGAGCCCCGCCTCAGGCGGGGGTCCCGCCTCAGGCGGGGGTCCCGCCTCAGGTGGGGAGTGACGCGGCAATCGCTTTCCATAGGTAGCGCGACGTATCTGGCGAAAAGTGATTGCTTCGCTTCGCTCGCAATGACGGGGGGCTGGGTGTGGTCGATGAGGCCTTCAGCGGCGCTGAAGGTTTCAGAAGAGAACGTGCACGACTTCGCAACGGGATTCCGCACTCGCCACACGAGCCAGCCCTCAGAGCAGAAGGAACAATTTCGTGCCGAATACACTCAAGCTGCGGTTGTCCGCAATGATGTTCCTCCAATACTTCGTCATGGGGGCGACGATTCCCATACTGAGCCTTTATATGAAAGACCACCTTGGATTTGCGCCGGTTCAGATCGGCGTGATCCTGGCCATGGGCGCGGCGGGGATGTGTGTGGCGCCGTTGGTGGACGCGTTGTTCGGGGAGCGGTTGCTCGGCCCGGAGCGATTCCTTGCCGTGGCGCAGTTGGCGGCGGCGTGCGTCATGTTTTTACTGTCGCGCCAGAAGGAGTTCCTGCAGTTCTGGGCGCTGTATTCGGTGTACGCTCTCGTTTTCATGCCGACGGTCGCGCTCACGAACGCCGTCGCGTTTCATCACGTGCCCGACTCGAAACGCGGCTTCGGCGGCATCCGCATGTGGGGAACAGTTGGCTGGGTCGCGATAGCCTGGTTGTTCGGCTACGTCTGGTTGGGAGCGGGCGGGGGCCTCGATGACGCGCTGACCTTCTCGGCCGTGTCGTCGGTGGTCTACGGTGGCTACGCGTTAACACTGCCCCGGACGAGGGTCCGCGGCACGTTCTCGCTGTGGAAGGCCGTGCGTATGTTTGGCAAACCCGATCTTGTGCTCCTGTGTGCGGTGACGTTCGTCGCCGGAATCGTGCATCAGTACTTCTACTATGGCATGAGCCCGTTCCTAAGCCACATCGGGTTTGCTGAAAAGCACATCATGCCCGCTATGAGCCTGGGGCAGGTGTCCGAGGTGGTCGTGTTGGGCATGCTCGGGATCTGCCTGGTCAAGCTGGGGGTCAAACGTGCGTTGATCATCGGGTTGTTGACGCAGGCGCTTCGGTACGTCGTGTTCGCCTATGGGCGGCACAAGCTTCTGATGATCGCCGTCATGCCGACCCACGGCTTCTGCTACGGCTTCTTCTTCACGGCGGCGTACATCTATGTCGACAGCCATAGCAACCCGGCGACGCGAGGCAGCGTCCAACAACTGTACACCATTATTGTTTCGGGGATCGGGCCGTTCGTCGGGTTCCTGTTCGCCGGCAAAGTCGCCCAGTTCTTTACGCAGCCATACGGGGGCGCCATCGACTATGTCCCGTTCTGGCTTGTGCCGGCCGCCCTCGCCCTTGCTGCCGCCCTTGCGATTGCCGTGTTCTTCCGCGAGACTGAACCCGAGGCGCCGGACCCGGGGCATTGAACTGCCAAGGCGCCAAGGAACGGGGACTGTACCAAGCGAGCGACCCCGCCCTAGGCGGGGGAGCGAGACGGGACTGTCCCGTTTCGTGTGTTTCCTGAAATTGTTCGCGCGGGATCCACTCACGTTTTCCGTGCAACCCAGATCTGCTCGCCGCCGTAACGGAACGGGCCACGCTGAAAGTCACCGTAAAGTGCTTCTACCGCATAGCCGCACAGCTCCAACAGATGCTGCATCTCGTATCGGTACACATAGCGCAGCGTCATCGGCGTGTAGCGTTTCGCGACAACCGTTCCTTGGTCGTCCAATTCCTCAAAGATCCAGCATTGTTCGATCAACTGCGACTCCGGGGTGTACGTCCGCGTGTCCGAAACGAGTACGTGGCGGCCCGTGTCGGGATGAGTGAATTCGTCAAGCTTCTTGACAGCGCTTCCCAGAGGTCCCAGATGTGCAGTGATGATGTCCAACCTGGGATCGAAGATGTTGAGGATCAAACGACCGTCGTCCTCAAGGTGGTCGTGTATACACCGCAGCGCGCTTCGTTGGTCTTCTACAGTCAACAAATGGAGAAAAGCGCGGTACGGGATCGTGACCAGCTTGAAACGCCGCGCTAGAGAGAAATCGCGCATGTCGCCCTCGAGGATATCGATGCGACGCTGGGTTTCAGGACTGAGTTTAGCGATCTTATCCCGGCAGATTGCCAGCATCGCCGGGGCACGATCGAGTCCGACGATCTCGATACCCGATTGGGCGACGGGGATCAGCGTCCGGCCGGTGCCGCAGCCGAGTTCCAGCACAGGTGCGCCGGCCTTTTGGGCTTCCTCGACGTAGAACGCGACGTCGCCCTCCAGTCCCGTGCTGTAGTAATCATAAAACGCGGCATCGGCTCGATCGTACATTTCCATTGGCTATCCTCATTGACCCGCTGACGCCTTTCGCGTCTCGCGTCCTCGTGCCCTCGCGCGATGGGCTTATGTCACACCATTCCCGAACAGCGTTGCGAAAAGCGCCTGGCCCTTTGCCTGCAGATTCTCCACTTGTGGATGGCGTCCGAGGGCAAGCAGTTCATCGTCGCGCCAAGGGCCGCCAATGGGCGCGAGCGCCTGTTCGGTCAGGCTATCGCTTATGGTCAGCTTTTCGGACAGATCCTCAGCTGCATAGAACCGTTTCATGGCCTCGCAAAAGGCTTGGTCGTTCGATTCAAGCCAGGCCAGGGCCTCTTTCTCTCCGCGGAAAGGCATGCCGCGCACCCGGAAATAGGTTTGCACAATCCAGTAGACGTTGGTTGCGAGAAGAAACTCGCAGAGCAGGGGATCGGTCGCAATCCGGCGCCGCACCTTGTCCAAAACGTGGCGTTGGCAGAACCGGTTCATGGCGCTGTCGTGCTCGGCAAGCGGCATCGGCTCGGGCGTCCACCGTGCGTCGAGGGCTGAGAGCTCCTGAGCCAATCTCCCGTTCTTGTCATACAACACCTCGCCATCGGCAAGCGCGGCATCGATGTTCGTGAGCGGCGTCCTCCTATGAAGGTCGTCCAGCGTCCTCAGATTCAAGTCCACGGGCACATCGCTGACATGGAAATGCAGGCTTTCGATATCGTTCGGGGTGTTTTCTAGAAACACGAACAGATCGAAATCGCCGCCAGGCGAAACGTCACCGGCGCCCCAGGCTCCATATCGCATGAGGCCGATGACTTCAGGGTTGCCTTTCAGTCTATCAACGATGTCGCTAAGATTCTCTAACACCGGCTTTATCTCCCCTTTGATAATCGTGAACAGCACGCATAGACTATGCGCGCTATGCATACCGAAGACAACCGGGCATTGGGCTCCGTGACAATGCGAGAGCAGGACTATCTGAAACATAAGCAATATCGGGATGCGTCGAACCTGAATGCACGCGCGCAGTTGCACGCACGCTTCAGCGCGAACCGGTGGGGCTGGCACCGTTGGGTATTCGATCAACTGCGGCTTCACCCCGGTTGCCGGATTCTCGAGGTGGGCTGCGGCCCGGGCATGCTCTGGCGTGAGAACCTCGATCGGATGCCGGACGGGTGCGAGGCCATACTCACGGATCTGTCGACAGGGATGCTCGAGGAAGCGCGCGCGTCGCTCGGCCCGACGGCGACTCGGTTTCGAATGGCTGCGGCCGATGCGCAGCACCTCCCCTTCCCGGACGAGCACGTTGACGTGGTTGTGGCGAACCACATGCTGTATCACGTCCCCGACTTGGAGAAGGCGCTGGCGGAGTTCCGGCGCGTGTTGCGCCCCGCCGGCAGGTTCTACGCCGCGACGAACGGCAGGAACCACATGCGCGAGTTGCACGCGTGGCTGGCGCAATTCGGGGCGCGCCTGCCCTTGGGCGCGTCATTGATCGAGCGGAGCTTCGGCCTCGGGACGGGCAAAAGGCTGCTTGCGCCGTGGTTCAGCGAGGTCCGCCTCGAGCGCTACGAGGGCCATCTGGACGTGAGAGAAGTGGAGCCGTTGATGGCGTATATCCTTTCGACGACGGCGAAAGCCGACCTCGTTGGCGAGAAGCTCGAACATTGCACAGGTTTCTTCGAACAGATATTGCGCGAGCAGGGCGCGATTCGTATATCCAAAGACACCGGGCTTCTCACCGCCGTGCGAGGTGAAGAAAGCGCGTAGGGAGCGCCCGCAGGTAGGCGCGAAAATGAGGCGGACCCAATGATCGCTCCCGAGATGAGCAGTCGCGTCATCAAATATTTCGAGGGGTTCGAGATCTGGCAGCGGCGCTGGAAGGAAAGCGCCATTGTCATTGTCGGATCCGTGGTACGCGGGATTGAGGATGAGTATGCCGACGCGGATGTGCTGGCGCTCGTGCCTGAGTGCGTGTATAGGGACGTCTATGAATGGTACCGGCAGGCGGTAGAATGCGGCCAAATCGAGGCGGTAAATCCACAGGCCTTTACGTTCGACGAATTCCCGCTCACGCTCATACCTGGCATCGCGGGCCATTACAAACTACACAGTTTCGAGGAAGTCGAGGCCAAGATCGCTGCCTACGACGACGTAGAAATGTGGATTCACGGAAACGCCGTGGTCCTGCATGATCCATCCGGGCGCTATGGCAACCTGCAAACGCGCGCTCGCACGTATCCAGAGGACATCCTGAGTGAGAAGAAACGCACACATTTCCTGGAAGCCTGGTATGCGGCGTCCGCTGCGTCGAGTCAACTGCGGAGAAACGACAGGCGGTCTGTTGCGTTGACCATGACAGATTGCTTGGCGCA
>DUZM01000252.1 GCA_013349485.1 Candidatus Hydrogenedentota bacterium
AAAATGGCCGCGAGTTTCTTGTCCGACTCGGCACTGACGAGCAGTACGGGGCGAGGCCGTTGCGGCGGGCGGTGCAGCAATACATCGAGGACCCGTTATCGGAGTTGCTGCTGAAGGGCTTTTTCACGCCGGGCTCGGCGGTCGAAATTCATCCATCGGATGAAGAGGAGAAACTCGTTTTTGAACCTATGGTGCCTGCAGCGGAAGGTGTGACCACTTGAGACAACGCGCTGTCCCCCTCGCACTGGCCGTCGTGGGCGCGGTCTGTGCGGCTGCGCACGCCCAAGACCTTGCCGATCGCACGGTGCGCGAGGTGCGGCTGGATGGACTGGAACGCGTAAACGAGCAGCGCGTGCGTTCCCATCTCGAAGTGAAACCGGGCCAAAAGTACAGTCCGCCCGCGATCGCCCGCGACATCCGCCGCCTCTACGGCCTCGGGTTCTTTGTCACCATCCAGGCCGACGTTTCACTCGAAGAGGACCAACTCATCGTAACGTATCTTCTCTCAGAGAAACGGGTCATCGACGAGATAAAGGTCATCGGCAACAAAAAGATTTCCTCACGGCAGATCCGCAGTGTGCTCTCTTGGCAACGAGGGGATTCCTTTGTCGAGGATGCATACGACGAAGAGCGCCAAGCCGTCCTCGATCTCTACGCCGACAAAGGATTTCAGAATGCCTCCGTTGATATTCTTGTGGAAGAGACAGGACCTTCCCGGGTGCGCATTACGTTTGCGATCGAGGAAGGCAAAAAGGCGCGCATACGCAGCATCCGCTTTACGGGCAACGAGATCCTCTCGCAGCGCAAACTTAGAAAACTTATGAAAACAAAGCGGGCGAAATGGTTTCTTGGCGGCAAGTTCGACGAGGCAACGTTCGACGCCGACCTCGAGAACGTCGTTGATGAATACGGCAACTACGGTCGTCTCGAAGCGGCGGTTCCCGACACGGAATTCGAATACGTCAAGAAGGGCAAGCGGCTCGACATAACCATCCGCGTCGACGAAGGTCCGGAATACCATGTCGAATCCCTGGCCATCGCCAATAACGAAGTCTTTGACGACGATGAACTCCTCAACGCAATCAAAGTGCATGAAGACGATGTGCACAACGTTGGCCAGATCCAGAAGGACGCAGAGACCATTGAGAAAGGCTACCAGGACAGCGGCTACGTCCTGGCCCGGGTCACGGCGCGCCCCACCATCGATCGCGAGAAGAAAACCACCCACGTGGTGCATGACGTCTATGAGGACGAACTCAAGTACGTCCGCGAAATCGAGATCACCGGCAACACAAGCACCAAAGACGAGGTTCTCCGAAGGCGACTATTCCTTATCCCTGGCGACCGATACGACGGTGCCATGGTGCAAATGAGCCTCAGGACCCTCGAAGATACCCGCTATTTCGAGGAGACCCGAATCACCATGGACCCGGTCGAAGAGGACGATCGGTTCATAAACCTTTTGCTGGACGTTGACGAAGGGAAGACCGGCAACCTCAGTTTCGGCGCCGGCTACAGCACCGAAGAGAAGTTCGGCGGGTTCATCGAACTCGAACGCACCAACTTTGACATTCTCAACTGGCCGACATTCACGGGCGGCGGGCAACGGTTCAGGGCGAAGCTAGCCCTCGGCGACGTTCGGAGTGAATATTACCTTAGCTTCATGGATGATGAGATATTCGGCTACCCCCTCGGCGCCGGCCTGGACATCTTCGACGAGTCCTACGATTACACCGGCGGCATAGACTTCTCCCAGCGGAGTCAAGGCGTGCAACTCCGGTTCGGCAAGATGCTGTCGCCCTACCTCAACGCCAGGTCGGTGTTCCGGTACAGTGAAGACGACATCACCGACCTGCCGTTCTTGTTCGGCGGATCGCGTTATCGCCGTCATCGCGGCGGCGACACGACCATCAGCTCGGCTTGGGGTCTCACCCGCAATACCCTCGACTTTAACCGGGACCCGTCGACCGGCGCCAAACACGACGCCGAAATCGAGATCGCCGGATTGGGAGGCGACAACCATTTCATTAAGCTACAGCAAGACTCAACGTGGTATTGGCCTCTCGGCGGGAAGAAGAGATGGGTTCTTTCGGTGCGGGCGCGCCTCGGATGGGTGGACGAATACGGCTCTTCAGACTACGTTCCCATCACCGAGCGCTTTTTTGCCGGCGGCAGCAGCACCGTGCGCGGCTATGATACACGCGATATCGGCCCCAAGGAACGCCGGTTCATCTGGTGGGGCGAGAAGAGCGCTATCGGCGGCGAGTTCCGTTCCGTGAACAATATCGAGGTCAAATACAAGCTCACCAACCAATTCCGGTTGTACGCCTTCTACGACAATGGCGGCGTATGGGAAACTATCGGCGACTTCGATCTCAGCAACTACAAACACAGTGTCGGCCTGGGTCTTGGCGTAGATGTGCCCGTTATGGGACCCGTCCGCATCGACTATGGCTTCCCCATCAATCCCGACAGCGACCAGGGCTCCGGACGCCTCCACTTTAACGTCCGCTTCTAGCGCAACTTGGCGGAGGCCATTGCCCGGTGCAACGCCGGAACAAGCTCCGGTTCCAGGTCCGCGCGCAAAACGATCTCGTCTGCGCCCGACTCCAGCGCGCTCCGCCCGAGACTGCCCGTACGCAGCGGCGTAACGGCTACGATGCCCGCCCGTGGAAACTCGCGTCGCAACTCATAGATGGCCTCGAGACTGCTCATGCCCCCTGTCCCCACGTCCACAACAATTCCTCGAGGGCGTTGTGCTCGGGCCACCTCAAGGGCGGCCGCTGCGCGCCCGCAGGCCGCCATGACCGGGCCATCTGCACGCCGCAGCAGCGCACTAACGGCTTTGACAAAGTCAGGGCTGTCACTTATGGCTAAAACCGGACCCGACCTTCCCACTGAACTGTACTCTCCCTGTGCTTCCAACCGATGCCTGCCGTCCATCGCACCGCCCGCTCACAGTTGTGTCTGGACGTAGACGCTGGCGTGATGCAAACACTCGGCACGATGTGCACACGACTCAAAACGCGCAGAGAGTCGGTTGCCATGCCTCCAGTCCAACCGTTTGAAGTAGAAGAACACGCACCAGCCGCCCGGAAGACGCGGCGAATTCGAGTTTTCTATCAGGGGTACGCCGGGAAGCGGGGGGGGGTAAGCCAGCGCTCGTGTGAAGCATTCGGAAGAGCGGTCGCCTTGCCGGTTCTCGATGGCACAAAACGAGGAAGCGCACACTCTCTTGCCATCATTACCTCCTAACACCAGCAAAACTTCGTTTCTGCAAATAGTGTTGCCGATGCCAGCAGAGAGCGCAACAGTAATCGTTGGGAAATCCTGGGAGAAACCCAACGGGCGCGCCGAAACCCTTGCCCCGTCACTTCGGCTGGCCGCTGAGCGCTCGAGGCGAGGTCCCCTGGTTCGCTGGGTGCGCCCGGAGCCTTTTTCCATTCCGTCGCGGCCATGTAACGCCGTTGCCCACGGATGTATGCCTCAAGTCAGCGGATTGCAGCCGTAGTGAGGACATGCTACCCTACCGGCCGTGGGGTCAGGCGGAGTTCGTAGAATGAGTGCGAGGCATGCCGCATGGGGAGACGAAGATGAAAGTGAGCGTGAACTACTGGATGGTCGGCGGATTTGAAGGCGAACTGCCGATTGCCGACGCGGCGCAGACGGCCAAATCCATCGGCTACGATGCCATCGAGTTGTGTTATGGCGCAGGCGAATTGCTGCCGTCTACGGATGAGGGGAAACTGGCAGCGTTGAGAAGTCGAATTGCCGAGGCCGGGCTCGAGATTGCCTCACTGGCAACCGGCGCGTACTGGCGTACGTCGCTGTCCAGTCCCGACGACACGGAACGCACCGCAGCCGTCGAGTTTACCGAGGCCTACATCAAAGCGGCGGGCGCGTTGGGGGTGGACGCCGTTCTGGTTGTACCCGGTTCGGTGGACGTGGGTTGGGATCCATCGCGGCCGGTGGTTCCGGCGAAGCAGGCGTATGCGTTGTCGCAACGCTCGATCCGCACGCTGCTGCCGGTTGCCGAGGCCGCAGGCGTGTGTGTGGCCGTCGAGAACGTTTGGAATAAGTTTCTGACAGGGCCGTTCGAGTTTGCGTCGTATATCGACTCGTTTGCGTCGCCTTTCGTCAAGGCGTATTTCGATGTCGGCAACTGCCTCATCAACGGATATCCCGAACACTGGATCGAGCTGCTCGGCGACAGGATCGCGCGCCTCCATTTCAGGAATTTCACGCGGAAGAATTGCGGCGGGACGCTCGACGACTTCGCCGCCAGCTTGCTCGACGGCGACGTTGATTGGCGTCGAGTATTCGAGGCCCTTAACGCGATCGGCTATGACGGTTACGTAACCGCCGAGGTGATCGTCGGCGATGCGGGCATGCCCAACATCGAGCAAGCCGAACGGGTGTGCGGCGAGATGAAGCGTCTCATCGAGCAATACGGCTGAGGGAGGCCATGACAATGGTTAAGGTAGGCATCATCGGTTTTGGATTTATCGGACGCATGCATTTGGCGACCCTGCGCGCGGGCGGCCTGGCCGAAGTCGTCGCCGTCGCGGATGGGGACGCATCGAGGCTTGCTCGAAGCGGAGCCGGGGACGGCAATATCGCTATCGAGGGCGACACAAGCCTGGTGGATGTTGAAACCTTCGAGGACCCCAACAAACTGCTGGACAGTGAAAACGTGGAGGCGGTGATTCTGGGCGTTCCCACGTACCTTCACAAATCATACATTCTCAAGTCCATCGAGGCCGGCAAGCACATTCTGTGCGAAAAGCCAATGGTGCTCGACGCAAACGAGGGCTGCGAGGTCATCGCGGCGCTCGAAGGCTACGATCGCGTATTCATGGTGGCCCATTGCATCCGGTTCTGGCCGGCGTATGTCAAGGCCTACGAGCTTGTGCGTGAACAAATCTACGGACACGTGCTGTCAGCGCATTTCGTTCGGAACAGCCCCAAACCGCTCTGGGCGTGGGACAACTGGTTGCTGGACGAACAGCGGAGCGGCGGCGCAATCCTCGATTTGCACATCCATGACGTCGACTACGTGAACTATCTCCTTGGAAAACCCACGGAAATCGCCGCTGCGGGAATCAGGGAAGGCAAGGAAGGTATTGGCCAAATCGTGGCGCTGTACACGTACGCGGACGGCCCCGTTGTGAGTCTGGACGGCGGCTGGGCCCACCAACCGACCTTTCCGTTCCGAATGACGTTCCGTATATCGCTTGAGGAGGCCACGCTCGAGTCGGATGGCGCCGCGTTGCACGTCCACACGGCGTCCGGCGAACACCTCGTGCCCGAACTGCTGCCGGGCGACGGCTATTCACGTGAACAGGAATACTTCTTCGCGTGCATCCGAGACGGTAAGACACCCGCGATCGTGACCGTGCAATCGTCGCTGGAAGCGATAGCCCTCGTCGAGGAAGAAAAGGCCGCGATAGGGAGAAGTGGCTAGTGGCTGGTTGTTAATTGTCAGTAACCAAGAACCGGAAACTAGAAACCAGGAATTAGCCGCTAACAGCAATCTTCCCGAATCCGCTTCTTCACGCGCTCCCAGGAGGGGGTAGTAAGGAAGCTCTCCTGGACATCGTCCATCATTCGCACGAACTTGCCCATGGGCACGGTGAATGTCAAAAGGTCTTTCTGAACGTACGGGCGGGCCGACACGTCGAACATGCCCAGAACAGCCCGCGGCTCCGTCTGATCTTTTTGCATGTAGGGCTGTTGCACAATGGCGCCGCACCCGGCGCAAAACGGCGCGATGACGCCTTCGAGTTCGCTCATATCAAACCCGGCCAGGGTGTACAGGCCGGACAGTACGTCGGGCGGCGCGAAAAAGATGACGAGTTCGGGCGCGTCCTCCGGTTCGAGCTGGTCCCAGCGTTTGAAGACGGCGTATGACGCGGGCGCGACGAATGCCGGGTCTTTCTCGATAAGTTCTCGAACGATTTCCGGGGATTTCTTGTAGCGTTCGCCTTCGAGCTTTCCGGGGATGCCGCAGGAAAGGAAGTATTCGAAATCGGGCCTGACGGCCGTCTCGAACCCCAGGTATCTCTTGCCGCCTGGGCACCCCAGGGAGTCGCGGTCGACGCTCAAGGTCTTGCCCTTGCGCACTGCCGCGAGCTGCGCAATCATGCACACGTGACCCTTGACGGGACGCAGGTGCTCGCGCCAGGCGTCGGAGTCGGTGATGGTGGCGATCTTCGCGTGCAGCGACTCGATCGCTGCCTGCGCCTCGGCCTTCGCGTCGGTGGTGCTCATGGTGTCTCCCTTCGTCGTGCGGCCGCCCCGTGCGACCTCATGGGGGTAATAGTAGGGGTTGGGGGTGACGGTTCCAATAGGCCATTCGGATCATCCTCAA
>DUZM01000277.1 GCA_013349485.1 Candidatus Hydrogenedentota bacterium
AAAGGCGGAGATTGACGGGATGGCGCAGGAAACGTAGAATAACGTGCAGGTTTTGGGTGTATACTAAAAAAGTAGGCACTTAAAATGGCAATTCCTGAGGAAGCATGTCTATGGCGCGGCGCATTATAGTCTTACTTGCACTCTTGGGGGCGGCGCCTTGGGCTTTCGGGCAAGAGGCCTTCGAGTTCGAGGAGGAGTCCGGCGTTCCGGAGTCCGGCGTTGATCGGGGCGGGGCTATTGTTTTCGCCGACGATCTGCCCGATGCGCAGTTTCTCGCCGAGGATGCCGCGCACGAGGACGGGGGAACGGTGTTTATTTGCCCGATTCAGGACATGATCGACCGCGGCATGGCGTACGTGGTGAAGCGGGCCGTAAAGGACGCCGGCAAAGCAGAGGCGAAAGCCCTCGTGTTCGTCATGGACACCCCGGGCGGGCTGGTGACTTCTGCGCTGCAGATCGTGAATACGATCCTCGACGCGCCGTGTCCGACCATCGTGTACATTCACGGCGAGTACGGGGCTATATCGGCCGGGGCCATCATCAGTTTCGCCTGCAATGAGATCGTCATGGCGCCGGCCGCGAACATCGGCGCGGCGGCGCCCATGATGCTCACGCCGCAAGGCGCCATGCTGCCGAGCGGCGAGAAAGAGGTGTCGTTCTTGCGCAAACGGGTGGCCGCGTTGGCCGAAGAAAACGGCCACAACCCGGCGATTGCGGAAGCTATGGTCGATGAAGACGTCGTGCTGTACGGGGCGTATGCCGAAGACGGCACGTATGTCGTCTTCGAGGGCAAGAAACGGCCGACACAGCGTGCTGCCCGGGACGAATTTCGAGAGGCCCTCGAGGAGACGCTCGAGTTGCTCGATGAAGACCTACCCCTCGTGAAAGAACTCCTTCGAGGCGACGTTGAAGTGGGCTCGTCCGAAGCCGATGACGCGGCGCCCGAGGAACTGGGCGAAGACGTCGAGGTAATATGTGCTCGCGGGAAGTTGTTGACCCTGAGCAGCAAGGAGGCCATTAAGTATGGCCTAATACCGACAACATGCAACAATATCGATGAAGTGCTTGCGTTCTATGGCCATGACAATGCCGAACATGTGCGCATCGTGATGACTTGGAACGAGAAGGTGTTTCGGTTTTTAACGACGCCGATGGTGGCTTCGGCCCTGCTGCTGGTTGGGCTTATCTGCTTATACATGGAGGCGAAAACGCCCGGATTCGGCGTGTTCGGGATCGCGGGAGTGGTTTGCTTGGCGTTGCGCTTCGGGGCCGGGGCTGTCTTGGGCATCACCGAGTGGCTTGATCTTGCCCTGATCGTGGTGGGGCTCGGGCTTATCGGCGTCGAGATATTCGTTATTCCCGGATTCGGCATTGTAGGCATTCTGGGCATCCTCTGTTTGGGTGCAGGCATCTTTCTGTCGCTGGCGCCGAACGAGTTTGTTTGGCCCGAGTACAGCTTCAACGTCGATGAGGTGCTGGTCGAAGCGGGGAAGTCCATGGTGTACACGGTGATCGGCCTGGCCGTTTTTGTTGTCGCGGCATGGAAGCTGTTTCCTCACACGCCGCTCGCCAAGGCTTTGGTGCTCGGGCATGCGCAGGAAATCGGCGCGGGCTACGTGGTCCAACGGAGCGACGAGCGCGAGGCCGCCCTCGGGCTTACGGGCGTGGCCGCGAGCATGTTGCGGCCGGTGGGCCGCGGCCGGTTCGGCGAGAAGAACTATCAGGTCGTTGCCCGCGGCGAATTCATTGACAAGGGGACACCGATTGTCATTGTCCAGGCGGACGGCAATCGATACGTGGTCGAGAAACGCGAGGAGAACGCTTGATGGACTTGCGCGAGTCCTTGATCCGAATGTTGAAACAGTTGCTGACCGACATGCAGGTGCTCCAGCAGCAAGGCGCGGGCTATTATAGTTGCATTCCGATGCTGCGTCGGTACAATAAGCTTCTGGCCCAGGCGCGCGGGTTGTTCTCGGGGAATGAATCGTTGATGGGCACCTTCGACGATCTCGCCGAGGAGGATCCAAAAGATCCCGGCGACAAAATGAAAGTGACGCAAGGCATACGGATCGAGATCGGGCAGTTGATATCGCTGCTCGAATCGACGCAAGAGGAAACCAAGTAATGTGGTTGTGGGTGGTGCTGTTGTTTCTGGCGGGGATGGCCCTCATCCTGGCCGAGTTTTTCATTCCGGGGGGCATTTGCGGCGTTCTCGGGGGCATTCTGGTTATCACGAGCTGCGGGCTGGGGTGCTGGCTGGCGGGCGACGGTGCGTTTTGGGTCGTGTTGGCCGAGGGCCTCGGGGTGGTCATCGTTATTGCTGCGGGTATGCTTATCATGTCCCGGACGCGCGCCGGGCGATTCATGATTCTTGATGCGACGCAAGACGCCGCTCAGGGTTGGGTCGCCTGGGAAACCGACGAGTCGCTTGTGGGTGCGTGCGGCCAAGCGCTTACATACCTGCGGCCGGCCGGGATCATTCAGGTTGACGGCAAGCGGATTGACGCGGTGTCCACCGGCGAGTACATTGCTAGAGGGAGCCGGGTTCGAATACGCGAAGTTCACGGGAGTCGCGTGGTCGTCGAGCGACTTGAAGGGGAACAAACCTAAGAAAGGAACCGTCCAATGCCAATCGCAATCATAGGGGCAATAATAGCCATCCCGGTGCTGATCGTGCTCGTGGTCTTCTTGTCCTTCTTCAAACTCTGGATACGGGCCTTGGCGGCCGGCGCGCGGGTGACGCTGCCCAACCTTATCGGCATGTGGCTGCGGAAGGTGGCGCCGACCGTCATCGTCGACAGCCGGATCATGTCCGTCAAGGCCGGGTTGCGCATTTCGGTGGATGAACTCGAGTCGCACTATCTGGCGGGCGGCAACGTCGTACGCGTAGTCCAGGCCCTCATCGCCGCCAACAAAGCCAACATCCCACTGACCTTTCAGAAGGCCGCGGCCATCGACTTGGCGGGCCGTGACGTACTCGATGCCGTACAAACCTCCGTGAAACCGAAGGTAATCGACTGCCCGGACCCTAGAATGGGGCCCGGCACGGTGGCGGCCGTGGCGATGGATGGTATCCAACTCAAGGCGAAGGCCCGCGTGACCGTCCGCACAAACATCCAGACCCTTGTCGGTGGCGCCACCGAGGAGACCATTATCGCGCGTGTGGGCGAGGGCATCGTGACGACCATCGGTTCCGCGTCATCGCACAAGAAAGTGCTCGAGAATCCGGATTCGATATCGAAAGTGGTTTTGGAGCGCGGCCTCGATGCCGGCACGGCCTTCGAGATTCTTTCAATCGATATCGCGGACGTGGACGTGGGCGAGAACATCGGCGCCCAACTCCAGATCAAGCAGGCCGAGGCGGATAAACAGATCGCCCAGGCGCGGGCCGAGGAGCGCCGCGCGATGGCCCGGGCCCGCGAACAGGAAATGGTCGCTCAGGTGGTCGAGATGCGGGCGCGCGTCGTCGAGGCCGAAGCGGAAGTGCCGCGGGCCATGGCCCAGGCGTTCCGCGAAGGCAACCTCGGCATCATGGACTATTACCGGATGAAGAACGTCATGGCCGACACGGGAATGCGGGACTCGATAGCGAAACTGGGTCCCGAGGAAGATAAGCCGCGCGATCAAGGATAATCGGGAATAAACAAATGGAAAGTCTGATCTTGCTTATAGTGGGCGCCGCGGTCTTAGGTTTGTTCACTGTAATCAACAAAGTGCAGGAACAAATCGAGCGGGAACGACGGCGCCAGACCCGGGAGTCCCGGCTGGACGCTTCCGAACTGCCCGAGGCGACCCGAAGACAACTGTACGGTTCTCCCGAGGGGCCGCCCGTGGCGCGGCCTGCCGTTCGCCCGGCGCCGGGCCAGCAACGCCGTGAATGGCGCCCCCCCGTCGCCGTGCCCCGGGGCGGGAGGCCGGTTGTTCCGCCGCCGGTTCCGCCGCCCCAGCGGCAGGCCCAGCCGGGTCAACGGCGCGTGCCGCAGCCGCCGGGCACGCCGGTGCTTCTGCGGGAAGTGCTCGAGCGCGCTACGCGTAGGGAGCCGATTCCGGCTCAGGCGCGTCCCGTGCCGGCGCCCCGCCGGCCGCAACCGCCTTTGGAAACGGTGGCTAAACCGGCGCCGCGCCGAAGGCCGCCAGCGCCCAAGCAACGCCGGGCCGCGGCGCCGCGACCGCAGCCTCAACGCGTGCCGGCTCGACCGAAGCGGGCGGGGGCCCGCGTCCTTTTCGCCGACCTCGACGACGCGCGCCGCGGCATCGTGATGAGTGAGATTCTCGGGCCGCCCGTGTCGATGCGTTGATGCAGGCGTCCGGGGAACTGAAAACAGCGAAATATCTGCGAGCAGGAACAGCGGTTTTCGTGTTCCTGCTCGTCCTGTCGTTGTTCCCTTTCGCAGCCGACCCCGCCAACGACATAAAAATCCTGCTGTATCATTGGGCGGCCTTTCTGCTGGCGGCGTGGTTGTTGGTGAGCGCGTGGCTCGAGCGGCGCCCGGTGCAGCGGCCGCGCCTGTTTCTCGGCGTGCTGGCGATCTTCTTGGCGCTGAACCTGGCAGCGGGTCTCGGCTCGTCCTACGTCGGGCACAGCATGGTTGAGGTGCGCAAGTTTTTCTCGTTGTTCCTACTGTACATTGTCGCGGCGAACGCCTATAGGACGCCGGCCCAGGTGGGGCGCCTTATGTTGACCCTGTGCGCCGCCGTTGCACTTTCGACGGGGTATGCCTTTTTCCAGAATGCTGGACTGGATCCGTTCCCGTGGGCCGACACGAGCCTTCCGGAATACGCCGAGCTGCCCGCCACGTTCGGTAACGCGAACTTCGCGGCCCACGCCCTGATCCTTTGCATCATCATGGCCATCTACTTGGGAAGCCGGGCCCGCCGGATTTGGTGTCTTGCTTTTCTGCCCCTCTTCTTTCTCCATCTATACTTGACCAACCAGCGGGGCGGCGTGGTCGCGATAGCTGCCGCGTTGGCGCTCGTTCTCGCTGCGACGCTGCTTCATCGACGTCTGAAGCGGCCCGGGCCAGCGATTGTGGCGGCGATGACCCTAGTGATAGTGTTCGGCGCGTTGGCTGTTGGCGCCTTGGCGGCGGTGCAGTTTGCGCGCACAGGCGTCGCGTTCCCGTTGAAAAGGCCCTTGCTGCTGCGGTACCACGCCTACGGCGGCGCCGTGAAGATGATTGCCGAACGACCCGTCCTCGGCTACGGCCCGGGGAATTACGTCATCGAAAACGCGCCGTTCTGGTCCGGGTTCGAGCAGGAAAACTTCGCCGTCAAACGTGCCATGAACGATCACGTGCACAACGATCTCCTTGAGATCGCCGTCGACGCCGGCATTCCTGCCGCCGGCCTCTACTTGACGTTTCTCGTGACGGCGACGGCCGCCGGCCTTTACCTGTACCTTACGGAGCGGGATGCGGCGCGACGCCGGCTGGGCGCGGCGTTTGCGGCCCTTTTCTGGGCGTTTCTCGTGGACGGGCTGTTCGGATTCAACCTCCGCGTGCCGGTGTCGGGCGCCATCCTGTTTATCTTGGCGGGCGCGCTTGAGGGCGTTTGGCTTGCGCCGGCCGAGTCACGGCGGAGACCGCCCCCGCTCTCGGCCCTCGTGTGGCGCGGCGCAGTTATTGTCCTGGCCTGGGTGTGCCTCGTGTTCGACACGCGCGTGTTCGCCTCGCAGGTGCTGCTGCAACGGGGCAACGGGGCCGTGCATTGGGGCGATTACGGGGCCGCGGCGCACGTCTATGCCAACGGCGAACGCCTGGCGCCATGGAACTGGCTTTTTGCGTACAAACGCGGCATAGCCGCCTCGAGACAAGGCCATACCGACGAGGCTATCGCCCACTTCGAGCGGGCGCTCGAACGCCACCCGAATTACGTGATGACGCTCGTCCGGCTTGGCCAAACCCACCTAGACCGAAGCCAGTCGCCCTCGACCTCGGACCCCGCCACCGCGCTCGAGCGGGCCGACGACTATGCGAAACAGGCCTTAGCCTTGTGCGCCATGCTTCCCGAGGCGGAAGACGTGCTCGGGCGCGTTGCGTTTGCACGTGCTGCGGCCGCGCAGAATCAGGCGTCCGAGGGCGTCGCGATTGCGCTGTGGCGCGAAGCCGACCGGCATCTTGGCCGCGCGATCCTGCTCGAGGCCGAGAATCCCGGAGAACTCTATACCCTACTCGCAAGCGCTCGGTGGGCACAGGACGACCTCGCTGGCGCTGAACAAGCCCTGATTCAGGCCGTCAAAGCGGAGCCCGGCTCCGTGGATGC
>DUZM01000108.1 GCA_013349485.1 Candidatus Hydrogenedentota bacterium
CCCCTCACTCACGGCGCCGACGAACCGCCGCCGCTCGATGCCGTTCTCGAACAGGATGGTTGTCGGGAGATATCTGACCTCGTGCTGCTTGGCCACCTTCGGCATCGCGTCCACGTTGACTTGCGAGAACGCGATTCCGTCACCAGACGAGCTCAGCACCTTGCCGAGCGTCGGTTTGAACTGGCGGCACACCGCACACCAATCCGCGTAGAAATAGACAATTGTTTTCCCTTCCTCCGCCACGGCCCCCGGGGCAAGCTGCACCACTTCGTTCGGGGCAGAAACACCCCCGGCGACCCCGGGCGCCGCGCCCAGACCGCCGCCCGCCAACGCGCCGCCGAACAACAGGCCCAGGAACGCGCCCGACAACGCGCCGCGTCGCGGGTTCGCCGTCAACGGACAGGCCCCGTCCTCGCAACTCCGCGTCGAACCCAACAGGGCGCCAAGGCCCACCCCGATGCCTACACAAATGATAATAGTCATGTACATTTCGAGTTTCCCCTGCGTATCCAACCTAACAAGGAATTGCCTATGTTGTTGTTTTCAGAGCGGTTACGCGATATAGACCGTTGCCTCGATGACGGCTTGGCCTTCGCGCGGAAGGCCGGACCGTTTCGGCCTTTCCCTGTGTAAACAACCGCACACCCCCGGCGTATGCCCCTCAACATGCTGGAAGCCTGCTGCGACGGCACCGCCGCAGAACACGGCGAACTGGACGCCGCCGTCAAGTACTATGCCCGAAGTGTCGCGCTGGACCCCGCGTACGTCAACGGCCGCATGAATCTCGGCAAGGTCTATATGCAGCAGAAGGAATACGATGCGGCGGTCGCACAATTCGATGCGTTGGCCGAAGCGCGGCCGAACGTGACCGAGGCCCACTGGATGGCCGTCAAGTGCCTGCAGGCCAAATGGCCGACCTCAGCGGGCAAGACGTAACGGAACTGCTCAAGAAGGTCGCCGTACCGGGCATCGAGTCGCCGCCGGGGATGGCGCCGTTCTCGTTCGGCAACGAGAACTCGCCCCGGTCAATCGATCAAGGAACCGCGACGGTGGATGATGGCTCGAGCGAGACGTTGGGAGTGGCAACCGACAACGCCGCGCGGAGGTCCTTGCTGGCCGACGAAATGTTACAACGGCTCGAGAACCTGGCCGAAGTCACACCGGACGATGCCAGGGTCTACCGGGAAATGGCCCACATCTACCTCGAGCAGAAGAACGACCCGATCAAGGCCCGCGAGATGTGCGCGAAATCGCTCGAACTCGACCCGGAGCAACCTGACTTGCGCCTCTTGATGCTCCAGCAACTCGACCAACCCCACGCCCCGCAGAGCGACGTGCCCGGCCTCGAAGGACTCCCAGAAAACGTGCGGCCCAACCTGCCGCAACTGCCCCAGATACCGCTGCCCCAGGCCCCGCAGATGCCCTGACACCGTTAAGGGACTGTACCACGCCAACTCAAGGGATTGTACCAAGCGAGTGAAACGAGCGCGTGGACTGTCCCTTCCCCCGACGAGGGACGCCAAAGTGAGTCCCCCCGAGACGGACGGGACTGTACCTGCCCCCGGGGTCCCCCAATCCCCACATCCCCATTGTCTTCCTATCCCCTTTGCTTACACACCTCCGGCGGTCGGAACGTCCCGGAAAATGGGCTGCTGCCCGCATTTCTCTTTTGTGCCAACAGCTCTTTCCAAAAACATCCTTGGCGACCTCGGCGTACTTGGTGGATTATTACGCTCGCAGAGACGCGAAGAACACAGCGCGGCATAGCCGCAACGAAAGCGTGTAAGAAAGCGGGATACGGAGATGCCGGAGATAGGGAAATGGACTCTCCGGTGCATCGCGATATCCCCTTATCGGCTTCATCTCCTTATCTCCTCCTTTTACACAGACTTGCGGGCCAGATGTTGTCGGAAGGTCAAGGATCTGAAGAGCGCTAGTGCAAAGCAAAGCGACCCGACCCAAGGCAGGCGGGGTTTGCGCTGAGCGCGGCCGGCCGCCGCCTAATCCAGATGGATGACTGGCGCGTGTCTCAACGCACGACGCCGGCGAAACGAAAACGAGGCCGCGTATCCAACAGCCGCAACGAACGCGGAGAGAAGATACAACGCTATCCGGAAAAAGACAAAGAGTAAGAGGCTTTAGAAGGTAAGAAAACCATTGTAAGCTTCTACTCCGAACCCAAGACCAATCCCTGAAGAAATCGCTTGAGAAGATCAGTGTTGGGGCATTCTTTGCCCAGGCTACGGCGCTTCACGGTTACGCCAGCGAGATCGCTGCCACGGCGATTTCTTCCCAAGCACTCGGGATTGTCTCAATCCCGAGTGCCGTAGACACCTGTGGCCATCAAGCCCGGATTGCGAACAGGAGAGTTTTGCCTCTTGACACAGGGGTACCTAATGGATGTCCCTAAGATTCCTGTCCCTAAGATTCCCGCTGGTCGATTAGCCGTCATCTCGCCGGCATCGCCGCAAAAACGCTCGCGTCTTTGAGGAACTCCACAAGCAAACCGCTGTGGCTAGTGCCAGCAATCCGACGCCTCCCCCAACTAACAGTTTGGTGGGGAAAGCCGCGGACGACCGAGGTGCGGCTCGCGCTACAGTAGCATTTGGCGGAGTGGGTTCCGGGGGGACTTCCGAAGACCCGGCCACTTGGGTGATGTCTTCGTGATCGGCTCGAGCCTCAGCCGAAACGTCCAATTCCTCGTTCACCAAGCCGTCCAGCAGATGCTCCGTCACGTCGGTTTCCCAGCGGTCAACCCGCATTTGCGCTTGCCGCGCCAATTCGGTACGGGGATATAGCTTGGCAACGTCCCGCAGCTCGCCCACAGTGGACTTGAAGAAGATGTTCTTTTCCGCCACATGGATGAGTTCCGGCAACTGCTTTTTGAGAGTCTCGGCTTGCCGCTGTCTTTCTTCAGGCGACCAATAAGGCGAAGTACGGTGCCCCTGGGCCAGGATTCCCATTTCCACGACGGCGTACATGTCGTCCGCGTCTATTGATTCTTCCAACTGGCGCAGCCATTCGTAATACTCCAGGCGGTCCTCAAGGGGCTTCGTGGCGCGGTTGACGATGGATGCCCGCGCGGTCCGGTTGAGGTGTGAGTATTCTAGGCCGTAACCTTCGGCGGCGAGCTGGTAGTACTTCTCCATCAGGTCCGGTTCGTACGTTTCGCCGAATTTGTTGTTACGGTGCGAGCAGTACAACTGGCCCATACGGAAGTATATTTCAGGCCGGAAAATCGTGTCGGGATGCTCTTCGAGACACTTTTCGAATAGCTGGACTGCCACGTCCCGCTGACGGTTCTCGTGATCGGAAAAGTAATCCCACGCCTTTTCGAACTCCGCAGGGAGGGCGAATACTCCGTCCTTCGCCGCTGCGGCGGCTGCGGCGTCGCGTTCTCGTTGCTGACGCCGCGCCTCCTCCCGCTCTTGGCGCCGCCTGTTGCGACGCTCCTGAAACTGCCTGGACGGCCCGTCAAAATCTTCGTCAGCAGCCGTTTGTCTCTGCGGCACCTCGCTTTCGTCGGCATAGGCCGCAGGCTGGGGCAGACAGAGACAAACGATCGCCAACACCAACAGAAACGGTAGGAATAAAAATCCCCGGGCAATATCCCTCACGGCGACACCCTCATTGATAGTAAGGTCTGTTCGGGATGTCAAATGTGCAGTCCGCAGAGGCACCGCCTTGTCCATTGGCGGTGCTCGGCGGATCCTCTTTTGTCGTACACTTCACCTTCGTTTCCCACTTGCCGTCCCTGTCTGCGCCTTCTTTTCCGCTCCATTGTCCGGACCCGGGGTAGGCGCTAATGTTCTTGTCCTCGTAGCAGGCCTCCTCGGTGAAAACCGTGGAGACGAGCGTCAATCCCGGGTCTTCTTCATACTCGGTGCCGTAATCAGAGCCATAGGCGATACATGAGCTTACGATCGCCACATTGGTATCACCACTTATATTCCAGCCATAGCTAAATGTGATAACTAACACGCTAACGCTCACGCCGCACGCACCAAAGCCACCATCCCACAAATCGGTGTCGGCTGCGAACAGGCTATGAGTGCCACTTGCGCTTGAGGAGGAAGACGCCTGGATTACCCCATGTATGTCGCAACCCGACGGGTCGGTAACCAGTGTCCACTTGCCGGTGCACGTGTCGATGTCTGTGTCGGTGTTATTGCCGCTCACATTAAGGTTCGTATAGAGATCCTCTTCCGGAACACTGCCTTCCGTAGTCTCATCCTCCCATTTCTTGTAATTGCCGCCACCCGGCGAAGTGCTCAGGTGTACACCCACCCGATACACCGTGATGGTATTGGGATACTGTTTGGTTACCCCCGGATCATTGGTGTTATATGTCAGGCCATCGTAGACCGTGGCCTTGATAATGATCCCTGACTGAGGCGTATTGCCGGGTGTGTAAGTCGTGGCAAAAGAACCATCGTCAATGGCGCCAGCCGTACACTGCCAGTTGGTCTGACTTGCATTCAACCCCGCGTCCGCATATACCCAGTGATGGAATTGTCCATAATAGTAACACGGAGCACGGTCAATGTCCTCGGCGCCGGCCGTTGCGATCCCAAACGTCGCGGTCTCGGGACTCCCCGTGCCTCCGTAGTGCAAATCATCTTCCGCTGGGGAAGATTTGTACACATCGCCTAACCCCGAGATGCCCTCGTAGACCTCCCAGGGACCGAGATACCAATAGCCCCAAGCCATCTTCGTGGACCCAACGATCAAAACAGTTACAACGAAAAACAACGAAACACACTTTGATCGATTCATCTGTCTCCCCTCCTTTGCATAAGCACTCGTCTGCGCGCAGTTGTGTCCGCCCACTAACCAGAACCTAGGTATCAACAAGACGACCTTTGACACCTTTCGGAATCCGTAGTATAGCAGAGGTTACATATATTCGTCAAGTTGTCGATCAGGGCAATCGCATAGGTCATACCTCCATAAGAGGGAATTCCAGGGACACACTATGAAACCGGTCCTTCCTTTCCGTGCGTTGCCCGATGCTTTGGCTGTGGGCCGCGCTTCTTGGGTCGTACAATGCGGTTGAGAAGCGTCTCGAGTTGGTCGAGGAAGCTCGGGGAGCCACAGGGACGCCCTGTGCGCGTCTGTCGGCGTATCCGTTCCTGCGCGTCGTCGTCCTCGTGTCCCTCGTGCAACCAGCCCGCCCAATGGCCAATCACCCCCGCCAGCGGGAACTCGTCCGACAATACCACATCCGTTTTCAGGCCACAATGCGCCGCCGCGCTCGACCAGGCGTAGTCCTCGGCACGCGCAACCGGCCCCGCGCGTGCCGCCCTTTACATTACTGGCAACGCCAGAGAGCAGAATGCCGAATGTTTTTCCGTTTCGAATCGGGTACGGGGGCAAATCGTTGGATTTCTGGGCATGTTCGTACGCCATACTCGTTTCCGAAGGAGACTGCGAGATGCGGATAGGTCATAACCCGCGCATTGCGTCGACCTCACTTCGGCATCACAAGCATAGCACAGTTCATGCCTGCAATCAACCGCACCCGTCGTTTTCGTGAGGCGTGCTCAGGAGGCGTTGTCTTCGTCGTCGTCGGGTTGGACGGCGGTGTCGACGTTTGGCACGGTGATGAGAGCCGGGGCTTCGGTGGGGAAGGAGAATTCCAGCTGGAGGTTGCGAATGAATCGGTATCGTTTGAGTATACGCAGGATCTGGAGCGTTGTGGAGGCCGGGTACGTTGTATTGGCGCTTACTTTGTCGAGCAGGTCATGGAGGATGATGGGAAACTCGAGGACGTGGCCGATGCCGCGTTCCTGCAACGATTCGATTGTCTGGGTCCGAAGGTCTTGGGACGTGGGGAGTTCGGAGACCACGAGTATGGTTGTGAAGTCCAGGTTGCCGAAATGGGCCCGGGCCTGGGCCGTGGTCTTCTCGGTGGCGAGCTGGGTCAGGATGGGACTCGATTCGATAACGGAGGGATAGACCCGATCCCCGTGCCAGGCTCTGACGTCGACGATTGCCCGGTGGATTTTGACAATATCGCCGTGCCCCAACACGAAGTCCGGTTCGCCGGCCTCAAGGGGACTGGTGTTTTCGACAAAAAGGAATATGCCGGGTTCGCCGGGATGGTGGCGCGGATGGGCTTGCTGCCACTGGGTCAGGACGTGGAAGACGTTGAGTTCGAAGAACTCGCGCACAAGCTGAAGGTTCACGTCCGCCATTGTGTTTCCCCGCGCTGGTGATGGTTGCC
>DUZM01000147.1 GCA_013349485.1 Candidatus Hydrogenedentota bacterium
ATCCGGCACGGATCGTGCGGCCGAAGTCGCCGCAACGTCCAGCGCCCAACTGATTGTGAACGTACAGGCCGACGAGCCGCTGATCGATCCGAGGACGATTGACGCCGCCATCGCCCCGATGCTCGACGATTCGGAACTCGCCATGGTCACCGTGAAACATCGGATTACGGACCTCACCGAGGTGACCGACCCGAACGTGGTCAAGGTTGTCTGTGATGCAAACGGCCGCGCCCTTTATTTCTCCCGCAGCCCTATCCCCCACATTCGCGACGCGGCGGATCGAGCGACGGCGCCCGCCTTCTATTGGAAGCATCTCGGGCTCTATGTGTACCGCCGTGAGTTTCTGCTCGCATACGCCGGCCTCCCGAGAACGCCGCTCGAACAACTCGAGCGCCTCGAGCAATTGCGCGCCCTCGAGAACGGGTGCGCCGTGGCGGTCGTCGAGACACCGTACGACAGTATCGGCGTGGATACGCCTGAGGACTTGGCGCGCGTGGCCGCGCTCCTCGGGAGACAAACGGTGGGAAGGAGCGACTAGATGCCGAAGTATGTGTTCGTAACGGGCGGCGTGGTGTCCTCGGTGGGTAAGGGTATCTTTGCCGCGAGCCTGGGCCTGCTATTGGAGTCGCGGGGGCTCAAAGTCGCCATGATGAAGATGGACCCCTACATCAACGTCGACCCCGGCACCATGAACCCGTATGAACACGGCGAAGTGTTTGTAACTGATGACGGCGCCGAGACCGACCTCGACCTCGGACACTACCAGCGGTTCACGAAAGCGAAACTGTCGCAGAAAAGCAACGTCACAACGGGAGGCATATACAACGCCGTAATCCAAAAAGAACGCCGGGGAGAATACCTTGGCAAAACCGTCCAGGTCATCCCCCACATTACCGATGAGATTAAGTCGCGCATACGCATGCTTACCTCCGAATCGGAGCGCGACACGGACGTGGCCATCGTCGAGATCGGCGGCACGGTAGGCGATATCGAAAGCCTGCCGTTTCTCGAGGCTATCCGCCAGTTTCGGCTCGATGTCGGCCACGGCGAGTGCTGTTTCATTCACGTAACGTTGCTGCCGTTCATTGCCGCCTCGGGAGAACTCAAAACGAAACCCACCCAGCACAGCGTTCGCGCCTTGCGCGACATAGGTATCCAACCCGACATCATCGTCTGTCGATCGGGCGACCACAAGCTCGGGCCCGAACAGCGCGCCAAGATCGCCCTATTCTGCAACGTAGGCGACAACGCCATCATCAGCGCCGAAGATATCGCCCCCGTCTATGCCATACCGCTTAATTTCAAGAAGCAAGGACTCGATGAGACGGTGCTGCGGCTCTTCGGTATTGAAGCGGAAAAAGAAGACCTTGTCGAGTGGGCCGCCATGGTCGAGAAACTCCAGGGCCTCCAGGACACGGTGCGCATCGCGGCGGTGGGCAAATACATTGCCCACGACGATGCGTATAAGAGCATCAACGAGGCGTTCGTACACGCGGGCATTGCCAACGGGTGCAAAGTCGAACTCGAATGGGTCGACGCCGAGCAGTTCGAGAACAGCGTCGCGCCCAAAGACGTGCTCGACGACTTCGACGGCGTGCTCATTGGCCCCGGCTTTGGTTCGCGCGGTATCGAGGGCAAGATACGCGCCGTGCAATACGTCCGAGAACACAAGAAACCATTCATGGGCATATGTCTCGGCATGCAGATCGCCGTCATCGAGCTTGCCCGCAACTGTCTCGGGCTCAAGGAGGCCAGCTCAACCGAATTCACGCCCGAGACCCCCGAACCCGTTATCTCGCTGTTGTCCGAACAGCGCGGCATAAAAGACATGGGCGGCACCATGCGGCTCGGCGCCTACCGCTGCGACCTCCGGCCCGGCACCAAGGCCCGAGCAGCTTACGGCACGGACGTCATCCACGAACGCCACCGCCACCGATACGAGTTCAACAACGCCTATCGCGAGCGGCTCGAAAAAGAAGCCGGACTCGTCGTGGGCGGCACGTACACCCACAGCGACCACGAACTCGTCGAGATCATCGAGTTGAAAGACCATCCATGGTTCTGCGCCGGCCAGTTCCACCCCGAGTTCAAAAGCACCCCCCTCGAGCCTCAGCCCCTGTTCCGAGACTTTGTCCATGCCGCGATCTCAACCCACGCCGCCCGCCGCGCAACCTAAGTCCGCGATGCCGCAGTCCCCAATACCTCAGCCGTATGAGCCGCCAGGGCTCCTTGCAGAGAAACTGCTCTGACGATTTCTGCTGCCGTGCGATAAGAAAGGATGGAAGGCCAGCCCGGGCAAATCACAGGCAACCGTAGCGAAGTGACGCAGCTGCCTGCAAATGCAAGGCCCGACCTATGAAAAGAAGTGGCATGGCCATCCTGGCCATGATTCACGCGCTGGAAGCACCTGCTTCTGTTGGCCGTTTCCAGAACAACTGGGCGCAACGCAACAGTTGCAGCCAGATGCGCCGCTGCAGTAGATTGCCTGTGGTTCGTCCGGGCTACCCCGATCCCCTGAGCGGGCGGTCGATGTCGCGGTGGCGTAGGCGGGCGTCGTATTTGAGGTCGCGCAGGAACAGCATAAGGGCCTGGGTGATGGCCACGGAGCGGTGTCTTCCTCCGGTGCAGCCGACGGCGATGGTCAGATAGGATTTCGGTTCGGCGGCGTAGCGCGGCAGCAGGAACTTGAGCAGCCCCTTCATTCGCTCCATGAATTCGTGCGCGTCATCGCTTGACATAACGAAATCGCGGACCTCCGGTTCGTTGCCGGTCAGGGGACGCAACTCGTCATCGTAGTATGGATTCGGTAGGAACCGCACATCGAACACGAGGTCCGCTTCGGCCGGTACGCCGAACTTGAACCCGAACGACAGCACCGTGATCAGAAGCCGCCGCTCTTTCTTCTCGGCGAGGAAGGCCGCGTCGATGCGCTCGCGCAACTCGGACACGGCGATGGAACTCGTGTCGACAACGAGGTCGGCCCGCGCACGAATAGGCTCGAGCAACGCCCGTTCGCGCTGAATGCCTTCCTCGACGCTGCCGGTCGGCGAAGAAGGATGTCTGCGGCGCGACTCGCTATACCGCTGGATCAGGACCTCGTCCGAGCTTTCCAAGAAGAAGATGTCGGGGCGGATGCCCAACTCGGCCACCGAGTCGAGATAGGCCGGTAGGCGTTTAAGCCCTTCCCCCGTTCGGGCGTCCACGCATACGGCAATGCGCTTTCGCGGGCTTCCGGGCCCCGTAACCAGCTCGGCGAACGTCGGCACGAGCGGCGCAGGCAGATTGTCGACGCAATAGTAGCCGAGATCCTCGAGAAAACGCAGCGCCTGCGTTTTCCCTGCGCCGGAAAGGCCGGTGACCAAAACAAATTGCGGCGTATCAGACGTCATCTTCGCCCATTCGCTCGATGAGGTTGCGATTCAACACCCGCGCCGGGTGTTCACCGAGTTCCTTGAGGCGGTAGTTGAGCGAGGCCACCTCGATGATGATGGCGAGATTCCGGCCCGGCCGTACCGGTATAAGGATCTTGGGGATCTTGACCTCCAGAATGTCCACGTAGTCTTCGGCGAGCCCCGTGCGGTCATAGTGGGTCTGCTCCTGCCATTCGGCCAATTCGACCACCAGACCGATCCGCTTGAAGTTGCGTACGCAGCCCACCCCGTATACGCTTTTGACGTCGATTATGCCTACCCCACGGATTTCCATGTGATGCTCGATCACCGGCGAGGTCTGGGCATAAAGGAAATCCTCGCGTTGACGCCGCAAGGCGACGAAGTCGTCCGCTACGAGTCGATGTCCGCGCTCCACCAACTCGAGCGCCGTTTCGCTCTTGCCGATGCCCGGAGGACCCACAATAAGACAGCCCACGCCGTAACAATCCACGGCCGTGCCGTGCACCGAGGTCTCGGGCGAGAATTCGTCGGCCAGAAAAAGGATGATTCGGCTGATGACTTCGTCGGTGCTTCTTCGGGATCGGAGCACGGGCACGCCGCGCCGGTTGCATTCGTCCAGGAACACGCTGGGCGGCCTCAGGTTCCGCGAGAGGACAAAGGCCGGCACCTCAAACGAGAACATGCCGTTAAGTCGATACTGAAGTTCCGACGACTCCAACTGTTCCATGTAGTGCGTTTCGGTATTTCCCAGGATTTGCACGCGGTCATTTGCGAAGTAGTCCAGATAACCGCCCAAGGCAAGTCCCGGCCGGTTGATGTCCGAGCTGAACACCTGGCGGCCGATGCCTTGATACCCCGCGATAACGCCCAGCTCGAGGTCGGGGGCCATTCGGTCGAGGAGTCGCGCCACCGCAATGCTTTGCTTACGGTTGATAGGGAGGTTCCGCGTATCCATCGAGTCCTCCGTCGGGAGCGCTGCGCGTGTGCGTGGCCGTCCTGGGGGGCATATGGGCGCTCGAACGCGCTGCGTCGACAATGGTCTAGGTCACCTTTAGAACTGCGGCTCGATCAGCCCGTACGTTCCGTCGTCGCGGGCGTAAATGACGTTTACCTGCTGCGAATCGGCGTTCAAGAATACGACAAAATCATCATCCACCAGTTCGAGCTGCATCGACGCTTCCTCAACGCTCATCGGCTTCATGGACAGTTTCTCGCGCAACGTCACGCGGTGTCCCGCCACGGGAGGCTTGCCGTTATCTTCATTCACGCGCTCGATGATCTCGATGACGTTGTGCCCATAATCCCGCCGTTCCTTGCTCTTTCGAGGCTGGTGTCGGTTTATCCTGTCCTTGAACCGCCGGACCTGCTTGTCCAGTTTTTCCAACACCGCGTCCACGGATGCGTACATATCCGGGGAAGATTCCTTTCCGTGAATGCGAATGCCGTTGGCGTGCAGGTTTATCTCCGCGACATGCCGGTGTTTCTCGACGCTCAGCACCACACTAGCGTCTATGACCCTGTCAAAATGTCCGCGCACCTTCTCCAACCCGTTCTCAACGTAGGCTTTAAGCGCATCGGTCATATCCATGTGACGACCGGTGATTGTCACCCTCATATGCCCCGCTACCTCCATTACTTATGAGTAGGCCAAATGAAGTCCCGATCATACCGCCACAAAAATCCCCTGTCAATTCCACGTTAACATTGGGCCACCACCTCCTTTCAGCGTTTCAACCCCAGCGCGTTGCTTCCAGGCACGTCGAAAATGGACCCTACGGCGATCCCCTGGCGCGTCGTGTGTCGGCGGATTCGAGTAACGGCCCGACTACGGCCGCCACGCGCGCCGCAAAAAGTGCGTACCCGTCGTCGTTGGGATGAATCGGATCCGTCATCCGGCCGGGACGTCCGAAGATGTTCTTGAGCGCGCGCGGCACAAACGCCGCGCCGTGGCGTTTGGCAGTCGCTTTGTAGCCGTCCAGATAGGGGTCGGAAAGCAGGATTCCGCACTTGAAATGGACCACGGCAACCATAGCCCCCGCATCCGTGCACGACGACACGATTCGGTCAAGATTAGCCAGGGTCTTATCCTTGGGTTTACGTTGAAGGAAGTCGTTGCCGCCCAATTCAATGATGACCAGCCTGGGTTTGTGACTCAAGACATCCCGCTCTAGCCGCGCGAGCGCCGATTCCGTGGTGTCGCCGTCCCGGCCGGCGTTGACCACACGCCGCCCCAGCATCGCCGCAAGTTGCGACGGGTAGTCCTTGCCAGGCGTCGCGCCGTGGCCTTGGGTTATGCTGTCGCCGAGGCATACAATTACTTCGCCGGGAGCATCGAGGTTCGTTATGTGGTCGTGAGACGATCCACAGCCCCAGGTTACTGAAAGCGCCACGGCGGCCGCGCAGAAGACTCTTGCGGGCACAACCCTTATCAGCGGCCACGGGAGCCTCCGCCCGGCCCATCCTTCTGTTACGGCGTTGATCCCGACTTTACCCTCCTCCTGTACGCTATTATACATCAATGGACTCAAAAAAGGGGTAATTGCGGGTAAGTATGAGCGAAAACCTGGTGTCCCTGCGGCTTCGCGTTCCCCCGTCGGCGCCGAGGGGTATTTAGCGAACACTTGCACCGACTACTCGGGACGCGCTCCACGTCGACTTACCCGGCTTACGGTGCACCTCGTCTTGCAATTGCGTCAGTATCTATCTATACTCGCTGCTTGAGTTGCGAGGCAGGGATGCACGCACTAGGCTATAAGGGCTGGGGAGACCTATCGGCGACATGGCCGCGCAAAC
>DUZM01000257.1 GCA_013349485.1 Candidatus Hydrogenedentota bacterium
TCCAGGGGAAACACCGACACACCGTGACCACGGCCTGATGCCCATCCCAATGTGCCGCATACTGGCCGTCGGCGTTCCGAACCACGCGCAGCCGCTCAGGCGCCACGGGCAGATCCGTTTCGCTGTATGCGCTTGTTTGCTTGAGCTCTGTCATCTCTCTCTCCTACGTGGCCCTGGGCGTTCAACGACGCCCCAGGCGCTTTGCTTCATAGAGTGCCCAGCGCATAACGTGTTTGAAGCCCCGTGACCTCGAAAACACGCGCTTACTCCTACTCCTACTCCTCCTCGTGCTCCTGCTCGTGCTCGTCCTCGATTCTCTCAATTACGAGCACGAGTACGAAGGACGGCAAAATAAACGCCCCGACCTTTTCCTGTATCCGCGCGCTACGCCACATACATCTCGTGCAGTTGTTGCTGCATTCGCACCAGTTTGCTGTAGGTGCCCTCGGCGGCGTCGAGCAGCTCGGCGTGCGTGCCCTGTTCGGTGATCTGCCCGTCCTCGATGACCAGTAGCCGCTTCGCCTTGCGCAGCGTCGACAACCGGTGGGCAATCGCAAAAACCGTCCGGCCCTCGATCAGCCGCTCGAGCGCATCCTGAATCTTGTGCTCCGTCTCCGTGTCCACGCTGCTCGTCGCCTCGTCAAGAATCAGGATCCGGGGATTGCTCAGAACGGCCCGCGCTATCGAAACGCGTTGCCGCTCGCCGCCGGACAGCGTATGGCCGCGTTCGCCCACGAGCGTGTCGTAGCCGTGGGGCAGCTTGCAGATAAAATCGTGGGCATTGGCCGCCCGGGCCGCGGCGATCACGTCGCCCAACGTCGCGTCCGGCACACCGTATCGGATGTTTTCAAGCAGGCTGCCGTGAAAAAGATGCGGGTCCTGCATCACGATCCCGAGTTGGCGCCGGTAGTGGCCAAGATCGAGCCGGCAGATGTCCACGCCATCGATCAGAATCTGGCCGCTGTTTATATTGTAAAACCGGGCAACGAGATTCGTCACGGTCGATTTGCCCGCGCCCGACGGCCCGACCAAACCTATCATCTCGCCCGGCTCGACCTCGAACGACATGTTCCGAAGGATCTGCCGGACCCCGTCGTATGCAAACGACACGTTCTCGAATTGGACCCGGCCCTGCACAGGGTCAAGACGAACCGGTTCGGTTGTGCCCCGAACCTCCGGTTCCGTATCGAGGATCTCGAACACCCGGTGCGCCGAACTCGTCGCGCGGTTGATGATAAACGTCATCCGCGTGATCATCTCGACGGGGTGTACGTACATGCCCATATACAGAATGAACGCCACAAACGTGCCGACTGTCAGATACGGCCCCGTCACACCCATGTCGAGTACGCGCGGCACCGCACACACCCACACCCCGATCATCATCAAATGCAGAAACAGCCACATAACCGGCCAAAACGTGGTCCACGTAACGTGGACTTTGTTGAACGAACGGGTCGCATCGAAGTTCCGTCGGTCGAACCGTTCCTTCTCTCGTTGTTCCTGGTTAAACGCCTTCACGACGCGCACACCCGGTATCGTATCTGACAGCACGGCCGTCATGTCCGACCATTTCCGCCAGCAACGCAAGAATATCCGGTGCATGTAAAAACCGTACCGGTAGATCGCGTAGAACAAAATCGGGAGCGGCGCCGTCATGATCAACCCAAGCCGCCAGTCCAGAAGCAGCAACATCGTGCCGAGCCACGCAAGCGTTACCATCGACAACAGGAAGTCGACCGCGCCCCACGCCAGAAAATCCCAAAGCCGATCCGTGTCGGAGCTTATCCGGCTTATCAGGCTGCCCGTCTGTTTGCTCGAGAAAAAGCTCAGGCTCAGTTGCTGCATATGCTCGTACAGCCTTGTGCGCAGGTCCCGGGCCACGTATTCCCCGAGAATCGACATGGCGCGCATCCGTACCCAGGCCATGAGCTGACGCAGCACGAAAACCGCCGCAATCCCGGCCACAACGAGCGCCGCGAGCCATACGGCGCTCTGTGCCGTGCGCTCGCCCTCCTGAACCGGCCGCACCACGTCGTCGATCAAGTAGCCCGTCAGGTACGGCGGCACCAGGCTCACCGCGGTGAGCAGCACCGCCCCGATCACGCCCGCCACGACCCGCGCTTTGTACGGCCGCAGATGATCCAAAAGGCGCCAAAGCACCCCAAGCTTGTTGACCGTTATCGAGGCCTGCGCTTCTCTGACCGCGTGCGCCACCGCCTCGCAATACACGTCGTCCGCATTGCCAACCGCAATAGCGTTTCCCTCGATCTGCTGGTCGAGGACGAATTTCAAATTGTCCATGGCCCGGCGCTGCCGATGCGTGTATCGTACGGACGCCAAGGCCGGTTCGTCGGGCGCGCCCAGCAAAACCAGTTGTGTGCAACCCAGTTGGGGGATTTCTCTGACCTCGCGGATCCGCGCACGCTCGATATTGACGATCGGGCCGTCGAACGCGCCGTTATCCTGACGCACCAACGCCACGTGTTCCGCACCGAGCGCGACCCACGTTGGCACGAGCCGCATCGAAGCGTCGAGGTCGGCCACCGCGTAGAGCTGAACCGGCCGGCCGGCCCAGTCGTCTTCTATGCGTCGCCGCAACGCGGCGGGCATCCGGGCCGGCTGATCGGTGTACCGCGTCACAATACTGTCATTTGTCGTTGATAGACCCATCGTCGCGATCCCTCATGGAAGGCTGCCCGCGCAGACTTCTGGAGGCATAATCTGGTCAGCTTACGCCTACTCGTCCCCGCCCTCGACAGTCCGAGAACACTCGAGCGCCCGTTTCTGAGCACAACGAACACGTACGGATACGAAACAATGAACCGCGCCGCCCCCTTGTGCAGAACAGGCAATCATACGCCTTCTCACCGGCCATGTCCATTTGCGTCCGAAAGCGCTCGCATGGCCGAGCCAATGGCCTTGAACTGCGCGCCAAGAGCGACCAGCGCATGGCCAACGCCGAATATCGTGTAGCCAAAGACGCGGCGCACCCACTCGAGGGTGCCGCCGGGCGGAGGGCGGTCTATTTGCGGCGGCCGCATCCTGTCCCGGGACCCGAAGCCTGCGACGTCACGGAGCGCAAGAAACAAGGCTACCTGATTCAGATTGTCCGGGGCGAACATTGGGTTGTCTCTCTTTCTGTGTTTTCTTTCGATGGGGCAACGGCTGCACGCCTCCCCTTTTACGTATGACGGAGTATGCGCATTGCCGCTTGCGGTTGCGTCGCACAGAGGCGCCCGCAGGGGCTTTGCCAAAAGGAATGAAGTCGTGCTATCCCGGACAAATCACAGGCAACCGTAGCGAGGCGACGCAGATGCCTGCAAATACAAGGCGCGCCACAGAGGCCCGCGCAGACGTACTGTACAGTACGTCGAGCAGGCCGACCGAGCGGAACGCAGAAGTTGCAGGTAGATGCGGCGCTGCAGTAGATTGCCTGTGACTTGTCCGGGATATATACTCGCAGTTCGTGTTCTTTGCGGCCTGGTGACCCGAGTGTGTGAGTCCGGCCGATTGGACCCCGCACCCGGCACAACAGCGAGGGGGATGCCCGATGCGCGTATTGCGGCCTTTCTGGTTCATCACGGTGCTCTTGCTTCTCGGCGTGATTCCGCCGGCGACGGCGGAAGTCTCGCTGCCGCCGTTGTTCAAGGATCATATGGTCCTGCAGCGGGGGACGAAACTGCCTATCTGGGGTCGTGCCGCGCCGGGCGAAAGCGTCGAAGTCGCCGTCGCAAATCGTGCCGCCCATACGGCCGCAGATGCAGACGGCCGGTGGCGGGCAGTGTTGCGGCCGCTAAATGCCGGCGGGCCTCACCGCCTGGTCGTCAAGGGAGAGACCAATTCGATCGCGTTCGAAGATGTGCTCGTCGGCGAAGTCTGGGTTTGCTCCGGGCAATCCAACATGGAATGGCCCGTGAGTCTCGCAAGAGATGCCGAAAACGAAATCGCCGCCGCAGACTTTCCCGAGATACGGTTTTTCAGCGTGCCGAAAAAGGTCGCCGACGTACCCCAACAAGAATGCGGCGGGAAATGGACCTCGTGCAGGCCCAAGAGTGCCGCACAATTCTCGGCAGTGGGCTACTTTTTCGGCAGGTCCCTTCACCGGAAACTGGGCGTGCCCATAGGCCTGATCCACGCCTCGTGGGGCGGAACGCCCGCCGAAGCCTGGACCAGCCAAGCCGCCCTCGACGCCGATCCCGCCTTCATACCCCTCCTCGAGCGCTGGGCTCGGATTCTTGCGGACTATCCCGATGCGAAGGCCGAATATGACAGAGCGTTCATAGAATGGGAGCAGGCCGCAAAGAAAGCGAAGGACGAGGGTAAACCCGAGCCGCCGCGCCCGTGGCCGCCCCTTGGCCCCGGGCACCCCTGGCGACCCGCGGCACTCTACAACGCCATGGTAGCGCCGTTAGCCCCTTTCGCCATCCAGGGCGCCATATGGTATCAGGGCGAATCCAACGCCGACAGGGCGTATGAGTATCGAACACTTTTCCCGGCCATGATCCAGGACTGGCGCCGCGCTTGGAGCCAGGGCGACTTCCCGTTCCTGTTTGTGCAACTCGCGAACTTCATGGGCCGCTTCGAGACACCCCAGCCCAAGTCGGCGTGGGCCGAGTTGCGTGAGGCCCAGCTCATGACGCTCGCGCTCGACAACACGGGAATGGCCGTGACGATCGACATCGGTGAGGCAAACGATATCCACCCGAAGAACAAACAAGACGTAGGCGAACGGCTCGCCCTGGCCGCCCTTGCCAAAGCTTATGGCAAAAAGGTGGCCTACTCCGGACCACTCTACAAGCGAATGAAAATCAAAGGAAACGAGGTCGTAGTCTCCTTCACACACACGAACCGAGGCCTCGCGACCAAAGGCGGCGCGCCCCTGAAAGGATTCGCCATCGCCGGGCCTGACCAAGAATTCGTGTGGGCTGACGCCCGAATAAGAGGCAAGAAGGTCGTTGTATATTCGGACAGCGTGCCGAGCCCTGTCGCCGTGCGCTATGCCTGGGCCGACAACCCCGAGTGCAACCTGTATAACGGAGCCGGGTTGCCCGCATCGCCCTTCCGCACCGACGATTGGCGCCACGACGGCGAGTGAACGCCTTTACGCATGCAATCGCTTTGCCCATATACGGAGCCATTTGACATCGAGGGCGAGTCGTTCTCGGCCGACGACGTGATCGCGATCCTCGAACCGCTCATCTCGCCGCGTCGACGTGCGCGAATTGACAGGACCGTCGCCAACCGGACCTATGCCGTCACGCCCGTCATGGAAGGACTGTACGATCGAGGCAACGTGTCGGCCGTGTTGCGAACGGCCGAGGGACTCGGGTATCAATCCGTCCACATCATCGAGACATCGGCGCGATTCAAACAGGCCCGGCAGGTGTCCCAGGGGGCCGAGAAATGGCTCGATATCACCCGTTGGGAAACCACTAAGGCGTGTATTGACCACCTGAAATCGTTGGGGTACCGAATACTGGCCACGACACTCGACAGTGCGCGGCCCATCGGCGAATACGCGTTCGACGAACCCACCGCCCTCGTGTTTGGCAACGAACGCGACGGCGTCACCCCCGAACTCCTCGAACGCGCCGACGGCCGCATCGTCGTCCCCATGCTCGGGTTCTCGCAGAGCTTCAACATCTCCGTCGCCGCCGCCATAAGCCTCTACCACATCCACCAAGACCGCTGCGCACGCCTCGGACGCCACGGCGACCTGTCCCCAACCGAAACCCGCATCCTCACCGCCCAATACTACCGCCGAAGCGTCGCCAGCGCCGACAAAATCCTCCTAGAAACACGCCGGGCGTAGAACAACGCGGCACAAATCCACCCGGGAAGACGAACAGCGCTGTGCCATCCGAATCCGCTACCGAGGCCAAGCGAGGAACGGGCACTGATGCAAGCGAGAAAGAAACGGGGACTGAGACGCTGGCGAGCCAGCCTGCCGGCGGACCTCAGGCGAGGCAGCGGGAGATCTAGGGAGATCTAGGGACATCCATGATAAGGATTTGTCAAGGGCAAAACGGAGATTTGCCTCCCCCGGGTCTTTTGGCTTAGGTTTCCATGGTATACTTCCTCTTGCCCGCGCGGAGGATACGGCAACGCTGGCGA
>DUZM01000270.1 GCA_013349485.1 Candidatus Hydrogenedentota bacterium
CCGCGCGACCGACAAGACGGTCGAGCAGGAGCTCGACCCTACCAAGACTCACTACACTATTCTGTGCACAAACGCAAGAAGAATCCTAACGATATAGCGGACTACCCCCGCGAAGGGTGGGGCAGGCGGGCGGATCGGTCCCCGTTGTTTGCAGCGACGTGCTGGGATCTGTCATCCTCTCGGATATGAGAGCTTTCGCGCTGCTAACGTTCTGTTTCCTCGTTGCAGGCTTGGGAATCCACGCCGATTCGCTGTACTTGAACAACGGGGACCGAATCACCGGGACGCTCGAGGGCGTCAAGGACGGCACGATCCGGTTTGTAACCGATTACGCGGGTACTTTGGCAGTGCAGCAGACAGAAGTCCGCGGCATCGCGACTGCGGGGCCGTATGGGCTCGAATTCGAGGACGGCACGGTCGTCGAAGGCGTACTTGTTTGGCGGGATGATTCGCAATATGTGCTTGTAGGCGAGACGCTGAAACCTGTCGTCGTGTCGAACATCATTGCGATCGGCGTCGATGCGGCGGCCTTGGCCGAGCCGGCCGAGAGCGAGGCGGCGAAGGAGAAAACGTGGAGCGGGGCGGTCGACGCGGCGCTTTCAGTTCGCTCGGGCGATACGGACACGATCGACAGCAATGTGGCGTTCACCGGTGTCCGTAAAGGCGCGCGTAATGTGCTGACGTTGCGCTCGAGCGGGGCCTACGGCGAGGTTAATGATGCGATCAACGCGCGCCGGGTGGACGGCGAGGCGAAGCTTCAGTATTACCCTCGTGATCGGCTGTATGTATTCGGCCTGATCGGGGCGGGCCACGACGCGATGCGCAAACTCGAGTTGCGTGCGAACGCAGCCGGCGGCGTCGGCTACGACTTCATCAAGAACGACGTGCGGGGGCTCTCGGCCGACATCGGACTCGATTACACCTGGGAGCGATGGACGCAATACGATCCCGCGGGCCGGGATGCCGCGAAGAAAGTATTGCGCGAGGCGCGCCAGAACGAACTCCGCGCCTTTCTAATCCCCTTCGCCGAGACGCCGCAAATCCCGACGGTGGCCGACATTGTCGAGGGTATACAGCTTCTGCGCGGGGCAATGGACATCGATCTTGAAGAAGAGATTCGGGAGGAGGATGGCGTCAATTTGCGCCTCTCAGGGCATTATCATCAATCGGTCTTCAAGAAAGGGCTGTTGAAGGAGGAATTGACGCTGTTTCCGAGTCTGGACGAGTTGGGCGAGTTCCGGGCGACCTCGGAACTAAGCTACTCGACCCCGCTCACGCAACGGCTCGACCTTCGCGTCAGCCTCAAGTCCGAGTACGACGCCGACCCCGGCCAAGGCGCCGTGAGCAGGTTCGACAACACGCTGTTGACCGGGCTCCGGTATGCGTTCTGAGCGCCGCCAAGCTTCATGACCACCGCCAGTGCGACCGCATCCTGACAACTACGGTTTTCATTGCTCCCGAAAACGATGAGGAAGATAGAGACGACGAAGCAACGAGCGCCAACCGTTGACGCTATGTCACGCTTGCCAGTCGGTGAAGTGGCGGCGCGTGAGGAGGTACAGGAAGAAGGGCCCGCCGAGTAAAGCCGTCACGATCCCGATCGGGGTCTCGCCCGGAAGCGCCTTGCGTGCAACGATGTCGCAGAAACACAAAAAGCCGCCGCCCGCCACGAGGCTCACCGGCATAAGCACTCGGTGCCGCGACCCGGTGACCGTTCGGACGGCATGGGGGACTATCAGCCCCACGAATCCGATGGGCCCGACCTTCGAGACGATCAAGGCCGTGGTCAATGACCCGACCAGGAACGTGACGGCCTGTAGCCTGGGCACGTTGACGCCGCGGCCCGCGGCCAGTTCGTGGCCGAACCCGAGTTGATCGAGTTTCCCGCCTTGGGCAAGCAAGATGAGCAGGCACGGGGTTACCCCGATGGCCAGGGCAACCACGGCCTCGTAGCCCACGATGTCCACGCCCCCCATGAGCCACCGTTCCATCATTACGAGTCGATCCGGGGATGCGAAGTACCGCATCAGCATGATGCCGGAGCTGGCCAACATGCTCAGGGTCACGCCGGCCAGCAGCAACACGAACGGCGACAGCCGCGCGCGTCGCGACGCCAACAGGTAGATCACCGTCATGTCGGCCCAGGCAAAGAGCAGTGCAGACGCTTCGACGGCCGAAAATCCCAGTACGCGGAACGCGCCGCCGAGTTCAAACACGAACGCGATGTAGGCCCCGAGCGAGCCGGCCGTGGCCACCCCGAGCGTATACGGCGTCGCCAAGGGATTGCGGAGCAGCGCCTGGAAGCCGCAACCGACAAGGGCGAGTCCGGCCCCGGCGATGAGGGCGGCGAGTGTGCGCGGCAGCCGCTGGTTAATCAGGATGCTAAGGCTGGGCGACTCGTACCGTGTCATGCCGGCCCGCCAATCGGCCCACGCCTGGTGTACGCTTACGGTTTCTGTGCCGATCATAAGGCTTGCCGCCGCCAGCCCGAGGCTCACGACAATCAGGGCAAACACCAATAGGACCCGGGCGCGCGTCAGCATTCGTTACCCTCCTCGGGCGTCTCGGCCCAAATAAGCGGGGCGCCCGTAACCGGGTGTTCCGCCACGCGGATCGGCGCCGCGTAGGCCGTCGTCAGCAGCGATTCGGTCAACACCGTTTCAGGCAGGCCGGACGCGATCACGCCTTTGCCGGGGGCCAGCAGCACGAGGGTGTCGCAGAAGTGGGCGGCGTGATCGAGGTCGTGGGTGACGACGGCGATGCCGTAACCGTTGCGGGCCAGGCGCCGCAACAGCGCAAATATCTCGACCTGGTGGTGTATGTCGAGCGCGGAGGTCGGTTCGTCGAGCAGCAGGACGTCGGGTTCCTGCGCGAGGATGCTGGCCAACAGAACCCGTTGCCGCTCGCCGCCGGACAACGTCATGAAATCGCGTTGGCGCAACGACACGGTCTCGGTGTCATGCAAACACCGCTCGGCGACGTGTCTGTCGTGAGGACGGAGGCCCCGCAGCGGTCCGAGGTGTGGATATCTACCCAGACAAACGACCTCGAATACCGACAGCGAGAAGATGGGAACCACGGCTTGCGGCAGAAAGGCCAACGCGCGCGCCCGCTCGAGACTCGAAAATGAGGACAACCGCTTTCTGTCCAGCATGACGTGGCCCGCCTGTGGTTTGAGCAGGCCGCACAGAACGCGAAGAAGCGTGCTTTTCCCGGATCCGTTCGGCCCGACGATCCCGGTGACATGACCGCTGTGCACGCTCGCACACACGTTGGTGAATACGTCCAGCCCATCTTCGTACGCAAACGTGGCGGAATCGGCCTCAAGACAGCGCGTCATACCATTTCCCCATTTCCTCGGCTCAACCCGGACAAATCACAGGCAATCTAATGCAGCGGCGGGGGCAATTCTACGTTCGGATGGAGCAACGAGGCAATGTGCCTAGCGATGGCCGCCACCCGAGGCCCCGCGCGGAGCGCGTGCGATTCCGTGATCAGATAGATTCGGCCGTCGCGTTGCGCAGGCAGCGTAGGCAACTGCGCCCAATCCGCTATGAACCGGTCGCGCTCATCTTCGGACAGGTCCTCGCCCGCGTGAAACTCGATGATGACGTCTGGCCCGGCAACCACAAGGGTCTCTTTGGATGCCTCAAGGTACGGCGCTTTCGCGATGCTGTAGATGTTGTCGCCGCCCGCAATCGCCGTCAACTCGGAAACGAACGAGCCCGCCCCCACCGTGTATAGGCTATTTAGGTCGTGGCTGGTGCGACCCGTGACAATAAAGACTTTCGGGCGCGGCCGTCCGGCCACGGCCGCCTGTATTTGGTCGAGTTCGCGCCGGATTCGCGTCTCGAGGGCAACGGCCGGGGCCTCGCGATCCAAGGCCTCGCCGATACGGGCAATGCCGTCGTAGATCCCAGCCAGGCTATCCATATCCACCTGAAGCAGTGGAATCTGGTTCTTGTTCGCTAACTCGGCGATCTTCTCGCTCTTGCCCTGGACAATGATCAACTCCGGCGCAAGCATCGTGAGCGCTTCGAGGTCCGGATCGATGACGCCGCCCAGTTTCGGCAGCGACGCGACTTCCTCGGGGTAATCGCAAAAAGACGACACGCCCGCCACGCGGTCGCCGGCCCCGAGCGCGAAGACCGTCTCCGTTACCTGGGGCGCGAAGGTGATGATGCCGCGGCGTACGGCGGCTCGAGCCCCATCGTTCGGCGCAATGCCGGACATCGCTGCAGGCGGCGCATCGCCAGGGCGCTTTGCGAACGCGTCATGCTCGCCGGTGGGCTGGGCGCAGTCCGCCAGTGTCAGCGCGATCAACAACGCGGACCCGGCTCGGCGCGTCCAGGTCTGCCGTCTACACCCTTCCGTCAGCACGTTTTCAGGCCTCACTCCGCGGTTAGTTTACTGAGCCGGGCGATGACGTCATTCGAGAACCGGTCGATGTGTTCTTTGGCGAACGCTGCGGCATCGGTTGTGGGGTCTTGGATAAGGGGCGTCAGATCCATGGCGAATGTGAGCCCGAGCGATACGTCCGTGCCGTGCGATTCGTGATACGTCGCGTGGGCCCGGCGTCGACCCATCGTCGCCAAGTCATAGCGTTTGCCGCCGGCTATCTGCGAGTCGAACACGCCGAGCAGGGCCGCCTGGAGATTCTGATGCTCGGAACAATCCAACGCGATCTTGTCCGTGTCTACCATCCAGTCGAGGTCGCGCCATACCTCGCAACCGAGGAGGCGTCTTGGGCGCCGTCCCTCTGCCAGGCTTCGGATGGCTTCGATCAGTTTCAGCGTAACGCCAACGTGCGTATCATGTTTGTCCGCAAGGTTATGGGTGTAAACGACTTCCGGCATTGCGGCTTCGAGCAACGCAGCGATATCGGCCACGGGGTCCTTGTTTGCGGCGTCCTTGACGGCACCGCTCGGGTAGTCAAGCAAGGCCGCCGCCGAATACTCGCCAATGAGGGCGGCTTTCTTTTGCTCGTCTCGCCGCACGGCGCGCATGGCTGCGTCCGTGTAGTCTTTGTAGACGCCGTCGCGCGGCGATCCGCTGCCGTCCGTCACGACGACCCCGGTGAACCATTTATCGGGGCGTTGGAAACATGCGAGGATTCCTGCGAACGCCATGATCTCGAGATCGTCCGGATGTGCCCCGAACGCCATATGGGTCGTCCGCGCCAAGGCCTCGGCGTCAGAAACGCCGTCCGGCACAGACAATTCCGCTCCCTCACAGCGAAAGGTCAAGGTTCTCTCCCCTTCAAGTATCCCAGTTCAAGGATTGAGTTTACTGGACAGGACCGCCAACACTGCGCGCCTGACCTTCGCACGATTTCGTCCAACAGCATGTCCGTTACCTCTGGATAAACAAACGCCTCACTCACGTAGCGCCCTTTCTCTCAACGCGCACGGCCTTATCTAGTCGCAACGCCACCGCTATAGCAGGGCCGGCAGGCTGGCTGCGGCCACGGCCTGGCCGATGCGGCGGCTCTTCTCGTCGGGCAATTGAATATTGACCTTTGAGGCTAACTCGGGGAACTCGTTTTCGAGGACTTCTCTGGCGCCCACGAGGATAATTTCTCCGCCGCTGCCGGACGTGCACCTTCCGAGAACCAGCACGTGTTTCAGTTCATAGAAATCCGCGTAATGCGCAATGGCATAACCGAGATAATACCCGATCGTTTGCCATATTTCGATGGCGCCCGGGCGGTCGGCCTCGAGTTGTTGCCGGATGTATTCAAGCTTCTCGGCATCCGGCGGGTCTGTTGGTGCAACGATGCCGGCTTTCGGCGCCAAGCGGAATACGCATTGCTGAGAGAAATAGAGCGCGCCGACGCCTCTGTCGCCGGACCACTCGTCCGCGGGCGCCTCGGGATTGTAGTCTACGGGCGCAAACGCAAGTTCGTTGAGCCAACCCGTGATAGTGCCGTCCATGGTGACGTAGCCGCCGGCCTCGCTCGACCCCATTGCGATGCCGAGGACCCCGTTGTCTTCGAGCGACATCGACCCCGCTAGCGCGGTGACCTCGCCGTCGTTGACGACGACAAGCGGCACGCCGAGTTCGTCCTTGATGCGCAGAAAGATGCCGCGCACGTCGTCG
>DUZM01000247.1 GCA_013349485.1 Candidatus Hydrogenedentota bacterium
AAGTTTCTGAGAAACTACGTCTTCTAGCCCAAGCACTTATGTGGGGGGAACCCTTTCTTTGGGAAAAGAAAGGGTTCCCCCCACACCCCCTTCCGAAAGAAACCAAGGGCGCTTCGCGCGGGAGCACTTACGGTCTCCCTTTGCAGAAGGACTTGGCTGCATGCGATCCGTGGATATCACACGTGCTCAACCAGGGAGCAATTGGAAGATCATTCTCACCATCGTTGCGATTTTCATCAGGAAAAGGTACGCGATGGCCGCGACGAGCAGGGCGCCGAGGCCTATCAGGATGATGTTGACAGGCGAGGGTATTGCGGCGAGGCGGTATTCAGACAATTTGTGCAAGGCGGCGTCCAGTTTGCCGGATTCCTCGCCGACCTCGATCATGGCAGAGTCCGATGGCGTCACAAAGCGTGAAGCGCCGAGTGCGTCCGCCAGCGAGAGCCCTTCTTGGACCTGCGCCCCGGCGCGGACTAGGTCTTTTTCTATGAGCCGATTCAGGGTGAGTTTGGCGGCCTGCCTGATGCCAACCGAGGCTTTCAGGCCGCTGCGGTGGAGGATGGACATCGCCCGATAGAACCGCGCCATGGCCGCGCTTCTTGCGACGCACGAGAACGGCCAGAGGTAGGCGCCAAGGGGGGCGGTGACCTTCTGCATAATGCCGAGCCGGAAGAGGGCGCCGTACGCCGCTGCAAGGAGGGCTATGGCAGTCAGCGTCGGCAGCCGCGCCCGAGTGAAGTGCCAGCAGAACAGGAAGAAATCGGCTTCGGCGGAACCGCCCTGGACTTTGGCCGTCATGTACCCTTTGAAGAAGGGGATGACAACCGTCGCGGTGAAGACCAACATGGCGGGGTACGCCAACATCTGAATGATTGTGCGCCGGACACGCATCTGGTGTTCATAGTAGTCGGCGAGGTCCGCCAACGCCGCATCCAGCGCGCCGGCGGGTTCCATGCACGCGATCATCTCGGAGAAGAAGTCCGGAAAGCATTTCCGGCGTCGAAGCGCTTCGGCCAGGCTTGCCCCTTGGCGGATGTCGTCCGCCGTTTCCGCGAGCGTCCTATGCAGTCGCCCTTTCCGCGTCCCTGCCTGAAGTTCGAGATTTCTGACGACAGGGATGCCACTGCGGGACGTCGTGGCAAGTTTCCGGCAAAGGAACGCCATCTGCTTCGCGGATAACTTGCCAGTGAGGAAGCCCATGGCGCCCTAAACGCACCCGGGCCGGCCGCCGACGGCGCCCGCGCCATGGATCAATCGCTGCATGTGCAGGGTCCTACGGTTGACCATTATGGTCCCCCGATTGCCCGGGTTCGTTCGCCCCTCCCTCTTCGCTGGACCCTGCGTCTTCGTAAGGGTCCGGCTCGGAGTGCTGGTCCTCGGACTCCGCTTGATCACCACCGTTGACTTCGTATGGCTTATCCTCGTAGGTCGTCCCGGCCACGGCGTCGAGGTACACTTCCGGGTCGTATCGCCGGAGATCTTCGATCTCTTTTTTCACAGGGCGGAGTTCCGATGCGATGTCGCTCTTGACATCGCTGACGTAGCCGCGCAGGTCGCGGATCGTCCGCATGACGATTTTCGCAAATTCCGGGAACCGCTCCGGGCCGATTACGACCAGGGCAATCCCCACGATCACGACCATTTCCCAAGGCCCTATGCCCAACATGATATCGCCTCAGAAACTGTTTCGTTCACGGTTCTTCCAAGGGCAATCCCCTTGGACTGCCCTGCCCTCAAGCGCCTCGGCGCCAATCAGATACATGGGTTCTTGCCACCGGTAGGGGCGCGCTCCCGCGCGACCGGAAGACGGTCGAGATGGAACTCGACCCTACCATTGCCGCCTTTCTGGCAGGGCATCCCGGGGAATCCGTTCCCCAGTCAAGCTATTTCGGTGCGATTGCCCAGCCGTTCTTCTTTAGGCGGAGGCCGCCTTTCCTTTATGTCGAACTACAAGGTATGAGATCCAGATGCTTGCTTCATACAGTATAAGCAGCGGCGCGAGCATAATGATCATCGTGCCCGGATCGGGCGGCGTAAACATTGCGGCCAACACCGCCATCACTACGATAGCAACACGGCGAAACCGCTTCAAGGCGGCCGGCGTCAGCAGCCCCATGTAGACCAAGATTAGAACAACCATGGGGAATTGAAACGCCACCGCGAAGGCGAGCAAGAACTTGATAATGATCGCAATCGTCTCGCTCGTCCGGAACTGGTTTACCACGTCGGGCGGCGTCCACTCGAGCAAATAGGGCACCACGAGACGGAGCACGCCGAAATAAGCGACCAGAACGCCCGCCACAAACAACGAACCGCAACCGACAATCAGGATCCGAGCGGCCTTTTTCTCCTGCTGCGTTAGCCCCGGAAAAACGAATGCGCAAATCTGATACAGAATGATGGGAAACGAGATGGTTATACCGCCGTAGCCAGCCAGTTTGAACTTAACGAGAACCCATTCGAGCGGCGTCAGGTTTACCCATTGCGGCGGACCTTTTGCGGCGCGTTGCTCCGCCGGGTTTGCCGCATCGCGTTGGGTCTGGGCGCCGGGCAGTCCGCCATTTTCAGCGGTCTGTTTTGCCTGTTCGATTGTCTGGAGCGGCTTTTTCAGCAACTCGAATATCTGATTCGAGAACACGTAGCATGCGATGACCGAGACGATTACGGCGATGCCGGCACGGATGATACGCGCCCGCAATTCGCCCAAGTGTTCGGTAAATGTCATGCGCGCTTCGGCGTTGGACACGCTGGATACCTCGCTTTGCGTACAGTGGCGGATGACACGTGGCAAGAGATGCGCAGCCGCCCGGGGCCGCGGCGAAACCGCGCATCAAGTATTATGCCGGATTGGCGGTCCTATTCCTCGGTTTCACGCGCCCAGGGGTTCTCGGGAATCGGTTGCGGCGAGACGACTTCGGGTTCGGGGCGCGCCATACTCGGTGCGATCGGCGACGGCGCGGATTCGGGCGGCCGTTGCGCGGGGGTGTCCGTGGGCTTACCTTGTTGCACGCACTCTTTCAGGGCTTTTCCAGGCTTGAACGTTGCGACGCTTTTCTGCTCGATGGGCACTTCCTCGCCGGTACGCGGGTTCCTTCCGATGCGTGCGTCGCGGGTTCTGACCTCGAACACGCCGAAATTCCTGATTTCGAGCCGCTGGCCGGCCGCGAGCGATTCGGTAATTGCATCGAGTGTCGCCTGTACGACGCTGGCCACCTCGTTTTGCGTGTATCCCAACCGTTCGGCTACTTCGATAACCAATTCCCGCTTAGTCACGCGCTTCTCCTTTCGCCTCAGTCGGCCTCGACGACCGCGCACGTCTTGCTTACATTGTCGGCTCCATCCACCCGAGCTTTTGGAATATCTGTACGTAGAAGTCGTGTGTGAAAGGGATGAACCAAAGCAATACGCCGACGGCAACGACTACCACGAGGAAAATCAGTACGGCCTTAACGTTCTTGTTCAAACCGCCGCCGCCCCCGCCGCCGCGGGCAACCATTGCGCCGCCGCCCGTCGGCGCGACGAAGACTTTTTCGCCGGCCTCGGCCCGGGCTTTCTTGTCTTCGATGCCGCCGAGGGTCTCGTTTATCGAGATGAACGCCCGGTGCCACTCCGACTGGAGTTTCTTTACGGCAATTTCCGACTGGTTGTATATACTCTCGAGACTGGTGGCGCCGGACACGATATTCATCGTGTTCACGTCCAAGTGGTAGTCTGGGCCGAGGGTTTCTTTGAGGACTTTGTGCTCGCGGGCCAGTTTGCTCTTTATCTTGAGGAATTGATTCTCGAGCTGTGCCTTGTTGACGCCCGGGCTCGGATACGCGCTGAGAATCTGATTGAACAGAAGCCAGTCATTCATGAACTCGCGACACATTGCGACGTTGCGTTCCACCTGCTCGATGAGGCGCAATTGTTTTTTGCTTAAGCTCATGTGTGTAGCCTTTCTTGAGCGTTTCCCCGCGCGATAGACTCGTTTAATCTAGCACAACCGTTCGTCAATGTCAAACGGGGTGTCGTGCTAAGTCATGGTTTTCAAGGCTGTTATGCGAGATATATGAGAGACGCGGGCGTTGGTCATTGTTGGCGGCTGCCGTGTTTGCGCGTGGCGATTTTATTTATGCCCAGACCTAAACGCCTGGCTCCGCAAGGTTGAGACTGGGTTCCGCCCGTTCATTTGGGCCGCGACGCAGGGGCCTGGGGCCACGGCGATATTCAGAGCCCCAGGAAATTTCGTATGAGGCGTTTGCCGCAGTCCGTCAGAATGCTCTCCGGATGGAATTGAACGCCCCACACGGGGTGCTTCTTGTGGGCAACGCCCATGATCTCGCCCTCATCGGTTTCGGCCGTAATGTCAAGGACTTCCGGACACGTTTCCCGCTTCACGATCAGCGAGTGGTAGCGCGTCGCCATGAAGGGCGACTCGATGCCGTCGAACAGTCTATTGCCGAAGTGCTTGATAGCGCTGACCTTGCCGTGCATGATCCTGTCCGCGCGAACGATCTCGCCGCCGTAGGCCGCACCGATGGACTGATGTCCTAGGCATACGCCGAGAATGGGCAGTTCGGGGCCGAGTCCCCGTATGGCTTCTACGGAGATGCCGGCTTCATTGGGCGTACACGGGCCCGGCGACACGACCAGCCTGTCGGGGGCCAATGCGCGGACGCCGGCCACATCGATCGCGTCGTTCCGGAAAACGCGGATATCCGACTCGAGTTCTCCGAAATACTGAACGAGGTTGTACGTGAACGAATCGTAGTTATCGATAATGACTATCATGATTCCAATCCTCTTTCGGCGAACTCGACCGCTCTGAACAGGGCCTTTGCCTTATTAACCGTTTCGTCGAACTCCCGCTCGGGGACGCTGTCGTATACGATGCCAGCGCCTGCCTGCAGGTATGCCACACCGTCCTTGACAATCATCGTGCGGATGATAATGCAGGTGTCCATGTCGCCGGAGAAGCTGATATAGCCGCATCCGCCCGCGTACGGCCCCCGGCGCACGGGTTCGAGTTCATCGATGATCTCCATGGCCCGGATTTTGGGCGCCCCGCTGACCGTGCCCATGGGGAACGTTGCCTCGAGCGCGGAATAGGCGTCTTCGCCATTTTTCAGGATTCCTTCGACTTGGCTGACGATGTGCATGACGTGCGAATAGCGCTCGACGTACATCATGCGGGAGGCGGTGGGCGCGACCGTGCCGGGCGCACTGACGCGGCCGATGTCGTTTCGGCCCAGATCGACCAGCATGATGTGTTCGGCCCGCTCCTTTTCGTCGGCCAGGAGTTCCTCCTCGAGCGCGAGGTCTTCCTCGGGCGTGGCGCCTCGGGGGCGCGTTCCCGCGATTGGCCGCACCATGCATTTGTTTCCGATGACTTGCGTCATGACCTCGGGACTGCAGCCGACAAGGGTGAGGTCCGGGTATTGCACCAAGGTCATGTACGGGGAGGGATTGATGCACCGCAGCGCCCGATATAGGTTCACGGGGCTTGCGTGCACTTCGCGCTCGAACCGCTGCGACAGAACCACCTGAAAGATGTCGCCGGCGCAGATGTATTCCTTTGCCTTTCGAACGGCCGCGCAGAAGCCGTCTCTTGTGAAACTCGATTTGAGTTCCGCGTGCGTTTCCCCGGCGTGCACCCGTTCCGTCGTGACGACCAGGGGTTTTCTCAGCATCTTTTCGATTCGGTCGATTTTGTGGACAGCCTCGATGTAGGCGGCGTCGGCGGCCCCTTGGATGTGGGCGTTCGACACGATCTTGAGGCTGTTGTTGACGTGATCGAATATCAGTATCGTGTCGGTGATCATGAAATAGAGGTCCGGCAGGCCAAGCGTATCCGGCTTGTTGTCCGGCAGTTTCTCGATGAAGCGCACTTGGTCGTAGGATATGTAGCCGACGGCGCCGCCGTGGAAGGCCGGCAAGCCGTCGACGGGGACGGGATCATACGCGGCCATGAGTTTGCGCAGTTCGGCGAGCGGGTTCTTGGATTGGTAGGCGCCCTCGCGGCCGTTGCGAATGATCGAGACTTCGTTGCCTTTCGATTTGAATATGACGGAC
>DUZM01000131.1 GCA_013349485.1 Candidatus Hydrogenedentota bacterium
CGCCAGGTTGACATCGGGTCGGTTGCGGCGTCTTGAAGGCGCATTCGGAGTTCGTCGAGTTGCTGACGCCGTTGGCGCACCACCTCCTCGGGCCGCTGAAACAGGTAGCAAGAGCGGGCAAGGGCCAAGCGGTTGCGCGTTTGCTCGAGCCGGTACGCGATGGCCTGTGTCATGCGCTGGCGAACGCCCTGCACGTTCTTCACGAGCGCTTCGCGTTCTTGCACGACCAGTTCGGCCGCGGCCGACGGGGTCGGCGCGCGGAGGTCTGCAGCGAAGTCGGTCAACGCGAAATCGATCTCGTGGCCGACGGCCGAGATAATGGGGGTCTCGACCTGGTAGACGGCGCGCACGACGATCTCTTCGTTGAACGGCCACAGGTCCTCGAGGGAGCCGCCGCCCCGGCCGACGATCATCACGTCGACGCCGAACTCGTCGAGCGCGCGTATGCCCTCGACGATTTCTTCGGCGGCCTCGTCGCCCTGGACGCGGGCCGGGAACAGGATGACGTGCACGTTGGCGAATCGTCGTTCGAGTACGTTTAGGATATCGCGGATGGCGGCGCCGGTGGGCGAGGTGACCACGCCGATGCGTCGTGGGAGCACCGGTAAGGGTTTCTTGTGGGCTTCGTCAAACAGGCCTTCTTCGTCGAGTTTGCGTTTGAGTTTCTCGAACGCCAATTGAAGCGCGCCCAGTCCTTTGGGCTCCATTTCGTCGCAGACAATCTGATAATTGCCGCGCTTCTCGTAAACCGTAACCAGGCCGTGGATGATGACCTCGAGGCCGTTTTCGGGGCCGAACCGGAGTTGCATCAGTTTGCCCCGGAACATGACGACGTCGACCTGGCTGTCTTCGTCTCTGAGGTTGAAGTACGCGTGGCCGGCAGGCGACACGCGCCAATTCGAGATCTCCCCCGACACCCAGACGTAGCTGATCTCGGCCTCGAGCAGGTTCTTGACGCGCCGCGTAAGCTGGCTGACCGTCCAAATCTCGGGCGTGTTCTCGTCCATGGAATTCATTATATCGGATTCCACCCGCGCCGTGCCCGCGCGGACGCTTGCCCGGGACAGTGCCAATTCGTTTCGCCGCCGCTGTCTCTTGCGCCTATCCCTCCGGCGCAGTGCGATTTGCACGGCAACAACTTGACAGGCCGTCGTTCAAACCGGAAACGCAGGTTAGCGGTCGGCGTGGCGTCGGTCGATGAAAATGACGCTTTTCCCGTCGGGTTGGGCCATTTGGCGGACTTGGGCGAGGACCTCGAACATCTTATTCGCGCTCTTGTACCTTCGGTGGCGGGTATGCGCTACGCCGATAGATAGTGCCATGATGGGACAGGACTGCTCGCGGCCGCGGCGGTCCTGCGCGGTGATGTAGCCCTGGGAAACCTCGCCCGGGGTGTACAGCGATTGGATGGTCTGGTCGAAATCCTGCATGAGGGTGTTGCAAAACCGTTCGTGGTCCTCGAGATTGAGTAGGACAACGAAATGTTCTCCCCCAAGATGCGCCACAAAACACTCATAGATGCCCATGCTGCGCGTCAGTTGCGTCAGTTTGCCCGATACGAATTCGAGCGCGCGTCTTTGCCCTTCCGTGCCGCGGGCGGCACAGTAGCCCTTGAAACCCACGGCGTCGATATAGCACGCGGCAATCGCCGTCCCGCGGGCAAGCCGGTGGTTAATCTCGCGCTTGACGGCTTCGGTCCCGGGAAGTCTCGTAACGGGATTTCGCCTCTCAATCGCCTCGACGAGCGTGACCAAGGCGGCCAGTTTCTCGACAAGTTTCTCGAGCTTGAACGGTTTGGCCAAGTAATCGTCGGCCCCTTGCTCGAGTCCGTGGATCACCTCCGGCTCCTCCCCCAGGGCCGTCAAAAGGAGAATGCCCAGCCGGTATAGTTCCGGATCCCTTCGGAGCCGTCGACAAATCTGATAGCCGGTGACACCGGGCAACATGATGTCCAGGAGCGCAATTTCGGGTTTCAGTTGTTTTGCGAGTTCGAACGCCCCTTCTCCGGTGTTGATGACGTGGACTTCGTGCCCCTCGGTCGATAGCTTCGTCTGAAGCAATTCAGCAAGATCAACGTCATCGTCAACGAGAAGAATCTTGCTCATGGGTATGCGTTTCCCTTCCCTCACAATACGAAATGTGCCGCTCGGGGCCTTGCCCAAGCGGTATTATACACGATTCCTCCGGTAGCGCGCCAACTTGCAGAAGTACGCGTTGTCGCCTGGAAGAATCCGAGGAAAGCACGTACTTTACAGGCTGGAAATCCGGGCGCGCGGCTCTCCCCCTTCCTGTGAGACCACCGGACCTTTGACGAAAACGAAGTCCTTTGCCCCGCTCAACCGGGAAAACTCGTTTGTGCCCTCTGCGGGGATAGTATACAATTCGGCTGCGGTCAAGGGCCGGCGTGGCAGCGGTTCTGGCACCTTGCGGGCCGCGTTCGGCAACTCAATCATGGGGAGGACCTGCATCATGAGCGAACACGCACACGGTGGCGATTGCGGATGTTGTTTGATGTCGCGGCGGTGTTTTTTGGCGGCCTCCACGGCGGCGCTGGCGACCCCGTTGATTGGCGCTGCCCCAGCCAAGAGCCTGGCTGAAAGCGACTTGGGAACCTATATCGACCTCGCGGACCTGCGGCCGAAACCGCACGTGCGGATTATGAGCGCCGTGACACGGTTCAAACCGCCCTATTGGCTCGGGTGGCCGGGCACGGCCTATGACCTCGAAGGCCATCGAAAAACGTACGCCGACTTTTGCGCGAAAGCGGCCGAACGCGTTGGAATTGAACTTCAACAAGAAGACGCGCCGCTGGAAAGCAATGAGGCGGTGGACGCGTTTATTGCAAAGCTCAAGGACGAGCGGCCCGATGCTGTGTTCGTCATGCTCCAGCACATTGACGCGTGGGGTTGGCCCGACACCATTGCCAGGGCGGTGGGCATTCCCACCATCATCTTCGCCCCGGTCGGGACGGCATTCACCCCCCATCTCCACGAGATTTCGCGCCGGCCGGGCATGCACGTGATTTCGTCGCTCGAAACGGCGGCTATCGAGCAGGCATTTCGGATGGTGCGGGCCAAGCGCCAGTTCGAGGAAGCGCGCCTGTTAGTCGTTGCCGGCGATAAGCGACACGAGACGACCCTTGAGCGACTCGGCACAAAAGTGCGTTATGTGCCTCGGCCGACGCTGCACGAGCTGTTTGCCCGCATGCCCGAGACCGACGAGACCCATGAGGTCGCCCGGCAGATGCGCCGACGCGCCAAGAAGGTGGTCGAGCCATCGAGGAGCGATCTGCTCAATGCCGCCCGCTCTTTCACGACGGCGAAGCGGTTGGTCCGCGACGAATCGGCCAATGCTATCACGACGGACTGTCTGGGCATGGTCACGGCGAAGGTGGTTCCGACGCCGCCGTGCATGGCGGCTACCCTGTTTCAGGACGGCGGAGCAACTTACGGGTGCGAGGCCGACGTATTCGGCGCTATGTCGCTGATGCTCACGAGTTATCTGTTCGATAAACCCGGCTTCATGAACGATCCGGTGCCGGAAACCGTCAAGAACGTCCTGATCGCCGCCCACTGCACCTGCGGCACGCGCTTAAACGGGTTTGGCGCGTCGCGCGAGCCTTACATCCTGCGCTCGCACTCCGAATCGGACATTGGCGTCGCAATGCAAGTGCTCTGGCGCGAAGGCCAGCCGGTTACCTTGGTGCGGTTCATGAATCCAAACGAACTCATCCTCGACACCGGCACCGTCGTCGGCAACGTCGAGACGCCGCCGGCAGGCGGATGCCGCACGAGCGTCGAAATCCGTATGGACGACGTCGAAGACGCCCGCGACGTGCTCGGCTTCCACCAAGTAGTCTTTTACGGCAACCATCGCAGAGACGTCGAGGCGTTCTGTCAAATGTACGGAATCCGCGTGATCAACTCGCCAGAAAAGACTCCTGGAAGGATCGGCTGACAGGGCTAAACCGAAATTCCGTAAGGGCCAGAACTGCCTGTACTCACTCTCGTCGCGATTGACCAAGAGACATCAAGTTCGGTTTGTGCAGCCCCTGGGGATAGTATACAATTCAAGCGCGTTTGCTAGTGCTGGCGAGGGCGTTCCCGATGGACCAAGAAGCCATCCTCCGAAGGATCAAGGCTCTGTTGCTCGGCGTGCACGGTGACCGTCTGCAGGGCGTAGTCCTGTACGGCTCCGTAGCTCGCGGCGAAGAGTCTGACAACAGCGACATTGACGTCCTGGTTCTATTGACGGGACCGGTCCGTTTTGGCCCTGACTTGGAGAAGAATATCCAGGCACTCTACCCGCTCTCACTCGAACTCGGGCATCCTATTAGCGCCAAACCGGTAGACGAAGAACGGTACAGGAGCTTTGTTTGCCCGCTTTTCGAGAGTGCAAAACGCGAGGGCATCCGCGTGTGAATGATTTTGCTGCAGATGAATGGCGTCGCGCGACCGCTTCGCTTCGTGCTGCACGCTCTCTGATTCATATAGATGCAGATTCCGCCGCTTCACGAGCCTACTACGCGGCCTTCCACGCTGTTTCGGCGCTATTTGCGTTGCGCGGGCAATCTTTCCTCAGGGCCGCCGTACGTCGCGACTGGGTGAAGCCGCGCGACTGGGACAAGGAATTGCGTAGGAGCTACGACTACCTTGTGGATCTCCGGGAAACCGGTGACTATGGCGGTGCATCGCACGCGAGTCAAGAAGATGCAGAGGAGGCTGTGCGCAAGGCTAATCTGGTTCTGGAGGCCGTTCGTCGCGCGTCCCCCCAGGCTTTTCCAGAAACAGACGCACCGTGTTGAGCACCTATGTCACCGCCTATTCTTGGTTCAGTCAAACGTCGCGATCAATGGCGCACCGCATCCAGAAGCAGGATCCTTACTTGAAAGGTAAACTGTACGTAGAGTTGAGAACCGCGCAGAAAGGCTAGCTCATGAAAGCATTTGTGTATCTGGGCCCGGGGCAGGCCGCGGTGCAGGAGACGGCAGCGCCTGTGCCGGGCGAAGGCGAAGGCCTTGTCAGAGTTGCCTATGCGGGGATATGCGGCACCGATCTGTCGATCGCAGCGGGCAAACATCCGCGCGCGACGGCGCCGCTCGTGCTCGGGCACGAATTCAGCGGCGAACTGGTCGAGATCAACGGCCCGAGTGGCGGCAGCCATCTGCGGAAGGGCGACAAAGTTACGGCGTTCCCGTTGCTGGTGTGCGGTACGTGCCTTGCGTGCCGAACGGGCTACGAGCATGTATGCCGAAACCTTCGGCTTATTGGCATTGATCGGGACGGCGCCATGGCGGAATACGTCAGTGTCCCGCTTTCGCTGTTGGTCAAGCTCGATGAAGAAGTCGATCTAAGTCTGGGCGTCCTCGTCGAGCCCTTGGCCGTGTGTGTGCATTCGGTGCGCGAAAGCCGGGTGCAGATCGGCGACAACGTGCTTGTGTCCGGCTGCGGGCCAATCGGTCTTCTGCTGGCACTGGTTTTGAGACACGCCGGCATCGAGCGGATCACCTTAACCGAGATCAGCCCCTATCGCAAGGATTTTGCGGCAGACCTGGGATTTGACGTGCTCGATCCCACAGAGGAAGCGTTTGCGCAGAGCGTACTTGATAGGTCCGACGGGGAAGGCGTAGACACGCTCTTCGAAGCGAGCGCCGCGCCGCCGGCGGCGCTATCGATGGCTGGATTAGTCCGGCCGCGGGGCGAGATCGTTATCGTCAGTGTGTTTAAGGAGCCTCCGGCCGTAGACCTCCGCGCCATCAACTTCAAAGAGATTGTCCTGCGAGGCGTCCGCGTGTACACCCGGCAGGATTTCCAGCGTGCCGGCGAGCTGAGCGCATCGGGCAAGATCCCATTGGAGAAGATGATCACACATTGTGCGCCCTTGCAGGAAGCGCCATCCGCATTCGACACCGCGCGCCAGGGCAAAGACGCGCTCAAGGTTCTTCTCGATTGCCAAAACCCGCAGTGAACCGTGCGGACCCACCGGACGAAAGAAGCACCGGAGACGCGACAGC
>DUZM01000112.1 GCA_013349485.1 Candidatus Hydrogenedentota bacterium
GGCAATAACGCCGTTCTGTGGGGGCCTGGTGTCGCCGCGATAGATGGGACGGACGCGGCGGCAGTCTCCCAAGCGGAGATTGACGCCCGGCTCAGGGTATTTGAGGATTTTGCCAAGAAGCAGGCCGACCACCCGGACCTGGCCGGCGCGAGGGTCGCCGAGACGCCGCCCATGTTGGGCATCCGGCAAACACGATTCATCGAGGGCGAATACACCCTGACCGAGGCCGACGTGCTCGAGGGGCGCCGGTTCGACGACGTGGTGGCGATAAGTTCCTGTCCTGTAATCAGTTACTATGGTTATCGCCGTTACCTCGAACATGAAGGTTTCGACATTCCGTATCGCTGCCTCGTACCGAAGCAGCTCGAGAATTTGTTGGTTTCGGGCCGGTGCATATCGAGCGAACAGCAGCCCTATGAGTCGTTTCGGGCCATGGCGCCCGTCATGGCCATCGGCGAAGGGGCGGGCACGGCCGCCGCACTGTGTTGCCGGGAAGGCGTGACGCCGCGACAACTCGATGTCGCGCTGCTGCAGGACACGCTCAAGGCGCAAGGCGCGGAGTTGAGGCGCGCCCATTAGGCGACTCTTCCCCATGCTTGATGTGTGATCGCGACTTTCCCGATCTACTCACAAGTCGCAGCAGGTCCCCAGATCGATCCGCGTTTGCCGACGCGGGCTGCGCGCATTGACATTCAACGGCGCGTATAGGATGATTGCCCGAATGTTTCGCGGCGCTTTATCGGCTGCGTGAAAGTAAGCGGAGTCAGGTGCGTCTAAGGAGGAGGGCGATATGGAATCAAACGCGCTCGAGAAAAGTCTGATCGAGGGGATGGAACAACTCGAGGTCATCGATTGTCACGAGCATCTCGGCCCGGAGAAGAATCGTACCGGGGCCGAGGTGGACGTGTTCACGTTGTTTGCCCACTATACGCGCGGGGATTTGGCCGTCGCGGGGATGACGGACGCGCAGTATGCATCGCTGTTCAACCGCGACATTCCGCTCGAGCATCGCTGGGCGTTGTTTGCTCCGTATTGGGAACACATCCGGTGGGGCTCGTATGCGCGGGCGGCGCTGTTGGCCGCGGCCAAGTTTTACAGCGTTGACGACATCAACGAGAAAACATATCAGCCGCTCTCGGAGGCCATTCAGAAGGCCAACACCCCGGGGATCTATGAACGGGTTCTCAAGAAAGCGTGCAACATTCGCACCGCGCTGACGCAGTGCGGTTCAACGGACCTCGGCGGCACGCCGCTGCTAACGCCCGTAATGCCGATGATATACCCGACGGAAACGTGGGAAGCGCTGACGCGGCCGCCATTTGGCTCCGAGGCGCCTGTCCGCACGTTGGACGACTATGTGGACGCGATGCGGCGCTACGTGCTCAAAGTCAAGGGAGAAGGGGCCGTCGGACTCAAAATGATGGCAAACCCGTTCGAGACGCCCGACCGCGAGCCGGCCCTGTCGGCCTTCGCGCGGCTGCGCGATGGCAACGAGACTGCGTTGCCGCCGCAGAACCCGCTGCGAGACTACGTAATCGACCAGATCATCGCGTACGCAACGGAACAGGACCTAGTCGTTTGCGTGCACACGGGGTATTGGGGCGATTTCCGGCAGCTTGATCCGGTTCACATGATCCCGCTGCTCATGCGGCATCCGAAAACTCGGTTCGACATTTATCATTTGGGCTTCCCGTGGATGCGTCAGGCCCTTATGTTGGGAAAAGGATTCCCGAACGTATGGCTCAATCTGTGCTGGACGCACGTGATCTCGCAACGTTTCGTCGTGACCGCGCTCGATGAGGCCATCGACCTGATCCCGATGAACAAACTGCTTGCGTTCGGCGGCGACTACGGGATACCGGTCGAGAAGGTGTATGGGCACCTAGTCATGGCGCGGGAAGACATTGCGTGCGTCCTGGCGCGGCGTATCCAAGCGGGTCAGATGACGGAAGCACAAGCCATCGAGTTGGCCAAAAAGTGGTTCTGGGACAACCCGAAAGAGCTCTACCGCTTGAACGTTTAGGGGTTCGGCTGGAAGATTCGGATACGCGGGCGAACCTTTCCTGTGGCAAAAAGAGAGTTTTTTCCGGACTCCTTCCGAAGAAAAACCTAACGTATAAGAAATCAACGTAAGACGCGTGGGTGTTTCGTTAGAGTAGCGCCTATGAGTTTGATCACGGTAGTCTTTGTCGCGTTTGGCCTGGCGATGGACGCGTTTGCGGTATCCGTCGCCAGCGGGTTTGCCATCAAACGTCTTCGGGCCAAGCACGCCTTGCGGATCGCCTTGTTTTTCGGCCTGTTCCAGGCCTTCATGCCGGTGATAGGCTGGTCGGCAGGCTTAGGACTTCGCGGCCTGATCACGGCGCTGGATCACTGGATTGCCTTCGGGCTTTTGGCCGGCATCGGCGGCAGGATGATCTACGAGGCCGCTGTCATTAAATCCGTCGAGCGAAAGGTTGACCTGGAGAGTATATACGTACTGCTCGTGTTGTCCGTCGCGACCAGTATCGATGCTTTGGTCGTAGGGTTAAGTCTTTCGTTTCTAAGTGTCGCCATTGTCACGCCGGCGATCGTTATCGGCGCGATAACGTTTTGCTGCTCCTTTGCCGGCGTGTACGTCGGCGACCACTTTGGTCATTTCTTTGAAAAGAAAATCGAGATCCTCGGCGGAGTCGTGCTGATCGGCATCGGTTTGAAGATACTGATCCAACACTTGGCCTGAACCGGAGGCGGCGCACCAAAGAGGAGATGCGTTTCCGTTCGCCCACTGCCGCACGCTCAGAATTGGAAGTAGATGAAAGGCTTGTATTCGAAAGGCAGGAAAAGCAGCATCAGGAAGACGGCCAGTCCGAACGCAATGCTACAGAGCCAATCGGGCATCCGCTGAATTCGATCGATGACGCGAACACGCCAGAAGAGCCAGTGAAACAGGCCCAGAGGTATCAGCCAAAGCCACAGCGTGTTGGGCAGAGCGCGCGAGCCAACGGAGTCAAAGAAGAGAAAAGCCCGCAGCATGGCCGCGATATTTTCCATGGTCCGCGCGCGGAATATTATGAAGCTCAAGCAAACCCAGTAGAAGGTCAGGGGAATGCCAAGCGTACCCACGAAACGGCGGGCGGCGCTATCCGACGGGATTCGTTCGGAATAAAGGCGATGTATTACTAGCGCCAGTCCGTGCAGGCCGCCCCAAATCACGAAGTTCCATGAGGCGCCGTGCCAAAGCCCGCCGAGCAACATCGTCAGCATGAGGTTGCGAAACGTGGCGAACCGCGTGCCTCTGTTTCCGCCGAGGGAGATGTACAGGTAGTCTTTCAGCCAACTCGACAGGCTGATATGCCACCGTTGCCAGAACACGCGAATGTTGCGCGCGAAATAGGGGAAATCAAAATTCACACAGAGCTCGTAGCCCAGCAGCCGCGCGACGGCGATGGCCATGTCGGTGTAGCCGGAGAAATCGCAGTAGATCATTACCGTATAGAACACCGCCGCCAACCAGACGCTCGATACGCCGAAGGTTTCTGGCGCGGCAAAGACCCTGTCGACAAGCGGGGCGAGACTGTCGGAAACGATGGCTTTCTTGAAGTAGCCGCACAGAAACAAGGCGATGGGCCCCTTGAATTTCACAAGGTCGAGCCGCCGGGCCGTTCTCAGTTGCGGCAGAAATCCCGCCGCACGAACGATGGGCCCAGCCACGAGTTGCGGGAAGAAACCCACAAACAGCGCGAAATCGACGAAGTTGCGCGTCGGCCTCAGCTTCCCTCGATATATGTCAATGGTGTAGCTCATGGACTGAAACGTGTAGAAACTGATGCCTACCGGGAGAACGATAATGGGCGCCACCGGGTGAAAGTGAAATCCAAGAAGGGTCAGAAGCCCGGAGAAGCTTTGCTCGAAAAAGTTGTAGTACTTGAAAAAACCAAGTATGCCCAGGTTTGCACACAGGCTCATCACAAGCAACGTGCCGCGTGAGAAATGTCGAAGCTTCTTCACCAAGAGCAGTCCCACGCAATAGTCAATCAGCGTCGAAATGAGGATTAAGGACAGAAACCGCCAGTCCCACGCCGCGTAGAAGATGTAACTGGCGACGAGCAACAAGACCTTCCGCGCGCCGTTGCGGCGCATCAGCCAGTGCAGCGCAAACACAACCGCAAAGAAAAACAAGAAGATGGGTTGCGTGAAAAGCATCAGCGGTGCCGTTCTGCCGTGCGCACGAAATCCGCAGCAAGAAGCTCGGACAACAAGCGTGCGCCCGTTTCACTCATATGGTTCCTGTCATAGCGATTTTTGGGCGCAAACAACTCCGGCAGGTTGAGCGGATCGTGATAGTCCCCGATCAGAACAATGTCTCCCGCACGATGAAGCGCGCGCGCGGGCAGACCGATTGGGAATACGGTAGGGTCCGCCGGCATTACGAAATACAGGGGCATCATGCCAGCTTCTCGGATTCGCTTGTTCTGTCGAGCGAGCAGAAGCCGATCGAACGCGCCGGGGAGAGCGCCATCCGTTTCTGAATCGTCTTGAATACGCGTCTTGAGAGCGGAGACATCCTCAGAATAAAACTTCCGGTAGACGTCAAGTACTCGTGCCCTTTCTGCCAACTGCTTTTCCGCGCTATCGCCCCCCGACTCGACCGCTGTGCGATAGGACATTTCCAGAGACTCATACCCTCTGTTTCTTTCGGTTGGCGTCTCCGGTGAACCGTCAAGAAGCTGCCCGCCGCGGCCTATATTGAGACACTTCATTACGAGGTGCCCCAGATGCACTCTCGTCAGATTTAGCTTGGTGGCGAAGCGTTTCCGCCCCCCCCATAGCCGCACACATGCGTTCAACGTCGCCGAGGGCGTGTGCCAGGCCACGTGGCGTTTCGTATACCAGCCCGTTGACCCCAAGAGGTAGCTAAGTGAATGCAAGTCAATAACTAACCACTTTAGACGTTCGGGATTCATGGCAACCATTCGCTCGATCAGCAATCCCATCTCTTCGAATTGGATGCCTGGGACGCCGAAGTTGAAAGAATCCAGTTGCCATCCGCGCTTGCTTAGTTCCTCGTTGAAAACGGCAGGATCTACGCCGCGATACACCAAACTCGAACCAATAAAAACAACGTCATACCGATCGATTTGCTGCTGCAAGTGATTCAGCTTCGAGTCCAGCAAACAGTGTGAGCGTCGAGGAAATGCCCGCTCGAAAGCCACGTTGGCCAGCGCGATCACCACCACGAAGAGGGTCAGGTTTCTTAGCGCCCGGCAACCGCCTGTAACACGCCGCCTGGTTGCTGCAGAAAGGAAAAGGAGACCCTTATCCGAACTAACAGCTTCCATGGCCCTTTCCATGGCCCTCCCCCGACAGATGACACGAATCGGGAAGACCGTCGGCACACCCCCCATCCGTTTGACTACGTTGCTTCGGCGGCCTACCCAAACTAGGCGGCCCTTTTCGCCGTCCACCACACCTTCCAGGAAGCCGCAATAATAGACAGTCCAGATTTAAGAAGCAAAAGGGCCGCAGACACGGCCGGCATCCGGCCGCGGGCGCGAAACCAGCGCACATAAAGGACTCAAGTAACCCGTTGCCGCGCATCAGCGGATGCAGCGAAAGCGCGACGACACAGAAGCACAAAGAAACGAACGTGTAAAGCATCAGCGGCGCCGTTCTATTGTTCGCACAAAGTCCGCTGCGACGAGCCGGGAGAGCAATGCCGCGCCAGAATCATTTAGGTGGCTTCTGTCGAAACGCGCTGCGCGTGTAAAAAGTCCCGGCCAGGCAAACGGATCATGGTAATTCCCGAGCATGGTAAGATCTAAGGCCACGTCGGCTTCACGCGCACCCAGAGCAATTGGCGCTGCGGAAGGATCGCCGGGCGTGGCAAAATATAGCGGCGCAAAACCCGCCCTTTGGATTCGCTTGCTTTGTTGCTGGAGAAGGAAACGCTCCGGCCAACGGATGACGTAACTGTTCGCCCGCGCGTCTTGCTCGATACGCGCTTTGAGGTCGGA
>DUZM01000271.1 GCA_013349485.1 Candidatus Hydrogenedentota bacterium
GACATCGTGCGGCTGGGCATGGCTTTGGGGGTTGATTTCGCCGACACGTGGACTTGCTACCGAGGCGGCGATCTGGCGTGTGGGGCATGTCCGACGTGCGTCGAGCGGCGGAAAGCCTTCAGGGCGGCTGGGTTCGAAGATCCCTTGGCGTATATTGAGGATTAGGGGCGCGGCCAGAAAGCGCCTTTCCGCCCGGACTTCTGGGACATGTAAGAGCTGACGGTAGTGATGGGCGCGTCCGTGTGTGTCCGTGCTCGTCTGTGTTCTTAGGGTGGGAGTAGGAGCAAGACGAAGAGCATAAGCCTGGCCGATGTAATGAGAATCTATCCTTGTGGGCCCTCAAAACAGCAAGCGGAAAGGAACGGTTGGAATGTTCATTGTTCACGTGGACGTATACGTCAAGCCGGACTGCATCGAAGCATTCAAGGAAGCCTCGATCGAAAACGCGCAACACAGCCTCGCGGAACCCGGCGTAGCACGATTCGACGTCGTTCAAGAGAAAGACGATCCCGGGCGGTTCGTGCTGGTCGAGGTCTATCGCGAAACTGAGGACGCCGCAAGACATAAAGATGCGCCGCACTATCAGAAATGGCGTGACACCGTCGCGGACATGATGGCACAACCTCGCGCCAGCCGGAAATATGATAACGTCTTTCCCGCCGACGCGGGTTGGGGCTAGAGAATACTGGGATTCTCCAGGTCCGACCCACCGCCGGGCACCGCCGAGTCGTGTGCTCTTGGCTGAGCGCCAGACTCGGGCAAGGAGAGGGTCGAATCCCCTTGGTGCGGGGAATTTTCCCCAGCGTCATGCAAGAACCGGGTCTTGGCGAGACGTTATACGCGCCCTTAGGTTCTTGATATACAATGTGTTACGGATACAGGTCGCGCAGTGGCGCGGTTCAGGCACGGGTTATGCTTCTTCTGTACGGCAATGGCGCGGGCTAATGCCGGCGCCTAGACGTTTGCGCGGAACACTTAGGGAGGTGCTTCCCGATGAGGAGAACGAGAGAACGGTTTCACGGCGAGACGGGGTTGACGCTGCTCGAGCTGATGTTTGCGGCCGGGGTGATGGTCGTAGCATTCGTCCTGTTGTTTCAGAGCATCGTGTCGATGTCGGATGCGCGCAGGGTTACCGAGGAGCGCGCGGTCGCGATGTCGCACATAGCGAGCATTATGGAAGAGATAGCGGACACGAGCTACGAACGGTTGCTCGAGTACTCCCCGCCGGAGTTTTCCGGATTGTACACGGAGAATTTCGAGATTAGGTGTTACTACGACGACGGCGGTGTGGTGACGTTGCCGGTTGCCGGACTCGAGGTGCCGTTGCCCAATCCGACAGAGGTCGAGGTGGTAGTCACGTGGCGGACGGTACGTGGCAGGCCGGCAACGGCCAGCGCCACAGCGTGCCACTGGAGGTAAGCCATGAATAAGAAAGGTATGACACTGATCGAGGTGCTGTTTGCGACGGCAATCCTGACGGTTGTGATGGGGACGCTGTTCATCCTCGCGCGGAGTCTCGGAGACACGGTGGCCGTCGAGGACGCGAAAGTGACCACCCAAGACGAAGCCCGCGCGGCAATGTACACCATCATCAAGGAATTGCGCCAAGCGGATGACTCCTCGATCCAGTTCGAGGAAGAGTACGGAAGTTTTCTCATCTACAGCATCGCCGAGGACGTTGACGGCAACGGGACGGCGGTCGACGTGGATGGGAATCTTGAGACGGGGCCGTTGCGAGCTATCGCCATCGATTTTACCGACTACAACTACGACACCGCGCGCGAGACCCAGCTGCTCCTTTTCACGCTGGGCCCGACCGGTTACGAGGCGCGGGTATTGTGCAACGACCTCGCCCCGCCTGAGGACACCGATGGCGATGGCATTCCAGAACTTGGCGTGTCCTTCAGCCGCTGGTCGTCGGACAGCATACTCGTGACCATCCGGACCCAGCGCCAAGTCGGGACGACGGGCCCCATTCTCAATAGTGTGATGAGCGAGATCATTTTCCCGAGAAACTAGACTGCAGGCGCGGCGCGAATGCGCCGGCGTGCGCAGGTTGGGTATCTGGCCCAGCCAGACGCCCCGCGCCCGATTAGGGCATTGGTTTCTTGACAGCAATGCTGACGGAGGATCCGGCTTATGAAACGAATACGAATCGACAAACGAAACGAGGAGGGCATGGCATTGCTCGTTGCGACGATTTTCATCCTGGTGGCGCTGATTGCGCTCGCGGCCCTGTCGCACCGTGTATTGTCACAGAGCCATCGCGTTGATAGTCATATCCAGTTAAAGGAATGCCTCCAAGGGCTCGAGTTCGCGCTTGCGGAAAGCAAGGCGGAACTCGAGGGGGGGTGGAACGGCCACATCGGCCTGGACGGCTGGGAATTCAGCGGCGAGTGGAATCCCGCTGAAGAACCGTTCCCGGCCCCGGGCTTCGAAGATTCCGGGGTGGTCCCGGAGGCGATTGCCACCATGAACCGAGTCGAGTACCTGGCGTACGCGCACAGTTGGGCCGATGACGGCCTGGACAACAACGGGGACGGGGTGATCGACGAACCCGACGAAGAGTTTATGCATACCGTCTACGCGTTTGCGCGGAACACGGCCGGCAGCGTGCACCGGGCCGCCGAAATCGTCGTTGGCGGCACGGACGTCAACGTGTGGCGGAACGCCGTGTTCGCGGGCGCGGGCCAGGCCGGCGGGTCGATCTCCGGAAACGTGAGCATCCACGGCTCGGTGCACATACTGGGCGACAACATTGCCGAGGGCGCGGAGGCGATCGTGGTGCTCGATATGGAAGGTACGAGCCTCATTCACAACAACTACGACGTCGGGGCGGGGCTTGGGCCCGGACAGGCCATATTCGATCGGTGCCCGCCGCTGCCTACCACCAGCTTCGAGGGCGAAGACGGCATCGAGACACTCTTCGCGAAACTCCGCGTCAAGAACGGCGTGGTTTCCATAAACTCGACATCCGAAGTCGGTGCGCCGGACGTCAAAGGGAACGGGTTCAAAGAGACCATGGACGGGGTCTTTGTGGAAGACGGTTGGACGGGCAACAAAGTCGTTGATGACGGCGACCGCGGCGATCCGACCGAAGTATACAGCGACAACGGCTGGGACGAAGGCTACGATCTCGGCGAACGGGTCGAGCTGCCGCTGTTCGACAGCGAGTATCGCGATATGGAAGGCAATACGGTGCCCAACCCGGATACGGGCGCCAACTATACGCATTACGAGTACTTCCATGACCAACTGACGGGGACGCCCTACGAGGGGGACGTCTACATCGAGCAGGGCAAGGGCGATTTCTACTATAATGCCACCCGACCGGACGATCCCGACCCCGCGAATCGCCAGCCGGACGACGATTTTATTTACTATGACGACACCACGGGCCGGCTGTGGCAGAACGGCCAGGTCGAGATCAACGGCAATTTCACGATGACCGGCAAGCCGGGGAAGGTCGCACCGACCGTCGATTACACCGGGCGCGTGGCGTTGCTGGTCCACGGGAACGCGCAACTCGACTGCAACTTGATGTCGATGCACGAGGCCGGCACGACGGATCGCAGCTTCCCTGAGAAGAACGTGTTTGGTATCATGGGTGAGAAGGACATGTCGATCGGGAATATTGCCCAGCAGGATTTGATGGGGGCGTTCTATGCGCAAGGCTCCATCATCAGCAGCAAGCAAACCCGGGTGATGGGGTCGTTCGTAGCCAACTTTTTCGACCTGGGCAACCAGGTGCCGGATATTTATCAGGTGCCGGCCTTGGCGGAGAATCTGCCTATGGGTATGATTGGCGCCTATCCCTTGATCTTTTATGACAACATTTCGTGGAGGGAGATCGAGTATGAACACGAAGAGCCCAGCGCCTAAGACGCCGGCCAAGGGCGCGGCGCCTAAACGCGCCTCTACCAAAGGAGCGTCATCCAAGAGTATCTTGCAGGAGAATTGGCATCTGGTTGCTCTGGTTGTGGTCTGCTTACTTGGCGCCGTCATTTTCGGGCTGCGCAAGGGGCCAGCCAAAGAGGAGGCAATTGGCGAGTCCATCATCGATCAAGCGGGCGCGCTGTCGGCCCGGGGAGGAGGGCCGCAGGAACCGCCCAAACGGACTCGGGGCGGCGCCGAAGAACGGGCCCGGGAGACGATTGAAGCGCACCGCAGAAAAGTGGTGGAGGACCCGGACCGTGAAGATGCCCCGATCCTCATCAACGCCATGGGGAACCTCTACATGCAGAAACTGCGCGACTACGAGCGGGCCGTCGAGTGTTACGAGCAAATTCTGACCGACCACCCGAACTCGGATGAGACGCGCAGCGCGCTGGTCAACTTGGCCAATTGTTACGAGAAGCTTAATGATCTTAATAGTGCCCGGAGAACGTATCGGCGTATGCTGGCCGCGTTCCCAGAGGGCACACAGGAACGTAACTTCGCTCAGGCGCAGTTGGACCGATTCTGAGCGGGTCGCGCAAGAGGTGAAAGCAAAAGAGGGGGTGTCCATGCCCGCCCGGCGGCCTATGGCTGGCGCCGGTTGGCGTGGGCGTGAATACGAACACACGTAGGAGGGTTGGAACCATGAAGTTCTGTCGTATGAGTATTGTGGCCGCTTTGTTGTTTTTGGCGGCCTTGTCGGTGGTGGGGGTCGGTTGCCCGATCCAGCCGAGCAAGGTCGGTACCGCGACGGTGACGACGTTATTCACTGCCGGTGAAGGCGACGCGTTGGCCAAGGCGATCCTCGATGCGCTGCTGCCGGAGGAAAAGGCCGAGGTGGCGCTCGACGATATCGATAGCCTGACCGTGACCATCACCAAGGTATCGCTTATCCCGAAAGGAGTAGAATGCCAGGAACAGCAGGAACAGGAGCAGGAACAAGAACAGGGATCGGAACAACCGCCGGAGCAAGAGCAGGAATGTGACGGCCAGGAAGTGATATTCGAGGGCTCGGCGACCGTGGACATTATGAACTTGATCGGCGTGTCCGACATTCTCTCCACGGCCGAGATCCCGGCGGGCGAATACACGAAGACGCGCCTGCACATCTCGAATCCAAAGCTGATTCTTGCGGACGAACTCGGTACGGTGCTGGACGACGAGGTCCATCTGACCGCCAACGGCCGGCTGTTTATCAACGAGGATTTCGAGTTGGCGGATGAGGGCAACTACCTCATCGTGCTCGACTTGGGCGGAATTCATCTTGTGCCCACGGGCAGCGACAAGTATGTATTGACCCCGCAACTCCAAGTCGAGATCACGGTATCCTCGGCGGACGTTACGGCAACCGGCGTGATCGCTTCGATGGACGCCGGGCTTGGTACGCTGGTGATCGATCAAGAAGAGCTTGACGACGTCGAGGCGGTCTACACCGGCGCCGAGGTGTACTTCCCGGGCGATGAAGCCGGCGCGCCGAGCGGCTCGACCGAAGACCTGGACATCGGCGTTGAGGTCGAAATGATCGGCACAATTGACGTGTACGGCGTAGTGACTGCCGACACCTTTGTTGTGCTGTCCTCCGGCGGCGAAGGCGAGGGTGAAGGCGAAGGCGAGGGTGAAGGCGAAGGCGAGGGTGAAGGCGAAGGCGAAGGCGAGGGTGAGGGCGAAGGTGAAGGCGAATAGCCCTCGCCAGCGACAGTCATCACAGCAGGATACCGCGGAGAAGCACACGAGCTTCTCCGCGGTTTTTGATGGCCTGGGACAAACGCCGCCGGGCGAAGAGGCATGAAGCCCGGGCTATATCGCCTCCCGGCGATGCTTGGCCTTGCCCGGTTCCGCCAATTGGGAGCCTTTGGTGGTTCGGCACCCGAAAATGCCTTGCCATTTTTGCCTCCGGGCAAACTCGAGCAAGCTCATGTAGAAGCTGGGTCCGAGGTCTGGGAACGGCAAGGTTCCGTTTAGGGCGCGGTTTGTATTGGTGAGATCGAACGCGGGCTCGTACTGCAAATACCCACGGTAGAGGCGGAAAGACGAATTTGC
>DUZM01000237.1 GCA_013349485.1 Candidatus Hydrogenedentota bacterium
GCTCCGGAAGACGACCACTATCGCACGCGCCTCACGCATACGCTGGAGGTAGCCCAGATCGCCCGGACGGTGGCGCGTGCGTTGGGCCTCAACGAAGACCTCACCGAGGCCGCTGCATTGGGCCACGACCTGGGGCACACCCCGTTCGGTCACGCGGGCGAGGCCGTCCTTGACGAGGTATTCGAGCCGGGTTTTCGCCATTACGAGCAAAGCCTGCGCGTCGTGGACGAACTTGAATCGGCGCGGGGGGAGCGGGGTCTTAATCTGACTTGCGAAGTTCGGGACGCGATCCTCCATCATTCGATGGGAAAGCGCCTGCTTTACGGCGAACGTGTCGAGTCGGCGAGCACGCTGGAGGGGGAAGTGTTGAGTCTTTGCGACGCGATAGCGTACGTGAGCCATGATATCGACGACGCCCTGCGCGCAAACGTCATATGCGCGGACGAACTTCCGCAGGAGACGGTCAAGACGCTTGGCAAGACCACCGCTGAGCGGCTTAACTCGATGGTGGTCGGTTTGATCCAAGGGAGCCAGGAAGGTCGAATTGGCATAATGCCCGAGGTTCGCGAAGCGACTTGCGTGCTCCGCGACTTCCTGTATACCCGTGTATACACGTGCGAGGTTATCGACGCCGAGATCGGCAAAGCGAAAGGACTGCTGCGCGAGATGTATGGGCGCCTTCTGGAAACGCCCACCGCAGAGAGCGCAGCGGGCGCTCCGGAAGACTCCTTGGAGCGACGGACCGTGGATTTCATCGCCGGCATGACCGATCAATACGCGCTGCGGTTATACAAACGCCTCTTTTTCCCGGCGCCTTGGAGAATATGAGCGGCAGGCCGCCAGTAGGGATTGTGGCCGGCACGGGGATGGCGCTCGACTGCCTGCTGGACACTGTGCGTTGGAGGCGTGCGTTCCGCGATATCCCTGGACTCGAGCCCAGTGGCGTTGCCGGGCATGGCAGTGTCTTCATTTTGGGCGCGGCGGGCTCTTGCCCCGTCCTGCTCCAATGTGGTCGGCGTCATTTCTACGAAGGACTGGATTACGAATCCGTTGTCGCCCCCGTCGACGCCATGCATGGTTTCGGTGTTCGTACGGTGTTGTTTACGAATGCCGCGGGCGGGCTCCTGCCTGCGATGCGTCCCGGGGATCTTATGGCTGCAAAAGGCGTCGATCTCTGGCCCTTTGTTAGGTGGTTCGGGCGTCCTGAGACGCTGGCGGTGGACTTTGTTGTGCCCGGCTGCGAATTTGCTGGGGCATACGCCTGGGTTCCCGGGCCGTGCTACGAGACTCGGGCTGAGGTCCGGGCGTTGCAGATCCTGGGCGCGGGCGCGGTTGGCATGAGCACGGCACCGGAACTCGCGCGGTGCCGGGCACTGGGCATGCAGGGGGGCGTTGTTTCGTGCATCACAAACTCGTGCTCTCGGCCGCAGCCGCTCACGCACAGGCAGGTGATCGAGGCCGCACGGGGCAGTTCCCGGAAGCTGGTCGGGGTGATCCGTCGGGCGCTTCCCAGACTGCTAGTCCTCTGAAAACACCTGTGCGGAGAATCGGTGTAGTACGGTTCCCGGCTCTTCCCACGCACGATCCGGATAGCCGGCCTTGCGGCACACGGCCGATAGGAACTGTCCGACGTCCCACCCTTGCTCGACGGCGACTTGGGGCAGAAGGATGCCGCCCCTGAAAGACGAGCGCTCGATGTACAATCCATCGCGTCCGATTTGGATTTCGCTTACGTCGTGCACCCGTTTGAAGGGCGTGTCCGGGGTGTCGCCGGGGGTGAGGGCCGAGATCTCGATCGTAATCTTGTCGACTTCGTCGGGCTCGACTGGGGAGAACCGGGTGTCGCGGGTGGCGGCGTTTACGGTGTTGTCACAGACGGCTTTGACCAACGGCTCATGATTGGCTATGTAGCCGATGCAGCCTCTGAGTTGGCCGCGGATGCGCAACGTCACGAACGCGCCGTGGTTTTCCCTGAGCGTATCCGTGAGTTCGTAGTCCTCGGGGTCGACGGTTTGGTTGTGGTACACACACGCTTCGAGCGTATCCCGGGCGATGCGCAGCAGGATTCGCTCTTCTTGGGGCGTGAGATAGTCTTCGCTGTGGTCAAGTCGATCGTGTACTCTTTCACTAGAACTGTTCATCGTTCTCCCCTTCCTGCGGCATTGCCTGGCCGCCGATTTCCTGCTCGAGCACGGGGTCTGCTCGATCGAAGAAAGCAAATGCCGCATAGCTAACCGACTCGTCGAAGCGCCCCGCCTTTCTGCCGGACGTATCGTAGTGCAGCAGCGCGGCCGCGGCCGTATTCGGGAGCAATCTCAGGAGCAACTCAATGGGTAAGGCTGCGTCGGTTGCGTTTTTGCTTTTGGCGACAACGGCGCGAAAGGAACGATAATCCTTCTCGAGGATTGGGGCAAACGTCTCCTCGTCGAGTTTCCTAAGTTGGTCCGGGACGTTATCTGTGAAAGGCACGTATCCAAACGTCTCGCCGTATCGTGTAAACGTGGCGCCCACAACGACCAGCGTGCGTTTGTCTATGCATTGCCGGAGTCGATCCACGAGCGATTCAATCGCCGCGTCATCGGGATCGCCGTCCATGGTCGTGAGTTGTCCGACGATGAGCGGGACTAACTTGAACGCTCCGAGCTGCACCTGCAGAAACGGCAGGATTGCCTCGACGCCGTACTCCTTTTCGTGTAAGGGCGTGCGCCGCCGGGCGGCCCGGCCCAGATACGAGACCGTGCGGCTTTCGATGAGGGAAGACCAGGTAAGCTCGCGGACGCTGTCGTGGTCGAGCGGCACGTCGCCCAGCGGCGTTCGAAAACAATCGACGGCAGGAATCGAGCATCCACGGAACTCTGCGAAATGCGATGCCGTGAGTACGACGACGCGGTCGAATTGGCCGGGTCGCAGCAATGTGAAGGCATGTGCGGCGACATCGCCCGAGAAACCATAGGGTGCGTGCGGTACAATACAGGCGGCAAGACGGTATTCGGGGGATTCGACGGCGGCGGCGTCGATGAACTTTTTGACGGTGGCGTGTAGCGTGGCGGGGTCGGCGGGATACCACGTGCCCACGGCCGTCGGTATGCGAAGTTTTTCGGCGGCGGCAACATCGACGGCAAGGAGCAGAATCAAATACGCCGCCAAAGGGATCCGAACGCGCTGGATTCGTTTCACTTTTGCCCTCCTTACTTACGAGGCTTCCTCTAGGATACCATACATTTGAGTTTCTTCAGCGCCCTTTTTGCGAATTACGCTGTCGGCTATCGGGACAACGGATTTAGCCCGGACAAATCACAGGCAACCGTGGCGAAGCGACGCGGATGCCTGCAAATACAAGGCGCGCGACCGAGGCCCGCGCAGGCGTGCTGTGCCGTACGCCGAGCAGGCCGACCAAGCGCAACGCAGTAGTTGTAGGTAGATGCGGCGCTGCAGTAGATTGCCTGTGATTTGTCCGGGTTAGACATAGGGCGCCTTTGCGTTCTGCCGGAGTAACTCGGGTCGTTACGTCCGCCGCAAGCCGATTGCCGCCCGCTTTTTTAAGGCTCAAAACGAGGTGAGGTCGCGAAGGGCTTGAACCCGTTCCTGGATGGCGTTCAAGTCCATGTCCGCCAGACGGCTGGGTCCGAACGCCTCACACGCGAACGAGGCCACTGCCGTTCCCTCGACGACGGCGCGCCGCAGGGAGTCGAAATCGGCGGCATTCTGCCGGGCGAGGTAGCCCATGAATCCCCCGGCGAAGCTGTCGCCCGCCCCCGTGGGGTCTCGCACTTCGGCCAACGGGAGTGCGGGAGCGGCAAAAACGTGGCCGGCTGTGAAGAGGAGGCAGCCGTGTTCGCCTTTTTTTATTACGACTACAGCGGGACCCAAGGCGTGTATGGCCTGAGCGGCCCTGACCAGGCTTTTCTGGCCCGCAAGTTGCCTGGCTTCCGCGTCGTTTATGAGGAGGGCGTCGACCCGCCTCAACACGGCCTTGAGTTCGTCCAGGGCAGTGTCCATCCACAGGTTCATCGTATCGAGTGCCGTGAAGTTGGCGGCGGCTTGGTCGAGGACTTCGGCCTGCAGCGACGGGTGGATGTTTCCGAGGAAGAGGTATTGAGCTTGCCGTGCCTTGGGCGGGAGCTTGGGGTGAAAGTGTTCGAAGACGTTCAGTTGCGTATCCAGCGTATCGCGACAGTTCACGTCGTCGTGGTAGCGTCCCGTCCAGCGGAAGGTTTTTCCCTGAACGCGCTCGAGTCCATCCAGGTTAACGCCTTTGCGCTCGAAGAGTTGCGTGTGTTCGGGCGGGAAATCCTCGCCGACAGCGCCTACGAGATTCACGTCGGTGTAGTTTATTGCGGCAAGTGCGAAATAGGTTGCCGAGCCGCCGAGACCTTCTTCGTTTCTACCCCACGGCGTCTCGACGGTGTCGAGTGCCAGGGAGCCAACCACGGTTACGCTCATTGTCCAATTACCTTGGTCTTCGGCAGGCGCAATTCGAATGCGCTGCCGCCATTATTGGATTTAAGCAGGCGGATATCGCCGGCGTGTTGTTTCATGATGCGGTCGGCCACGGTTAACCCGAGCCCCATGCCTTGCTCCTTAGTGCTGAAGAACGGCAAGAACAGTAGGGATTCGTCTTGCGGCCGGATTCCGGGGCCGGAGTCGGCTACGATGACCTGACACGCTCCACGCTCCTGCTTCGTGGTCACGTTGATTCGGCCCCCTGCCGGCATCGCTTCGATGGAATTCTGCACGACATTGTGCAAGGCTTGGGCGAAATAAACGGGGTCCAAGTCGGCGTCCGGCTGTTCCGAATCCCACTGGGTCTCGAGTTCTATCGAATGCTTGCCGAGTTCGTCCTGGAACGACTGCAAAACGCTTGCGACGGTCTCGTTGAGGCTGGCACGCTGGATGACGAGCCGGGGCCGCCTGGCGAATTCGAAGAGCGTGTCAACTACGTGGTTGATGCGCTCCACTTCCTTCTGCACGACGTCGCCGAACGACTCGCGGAACTCTTGGGACTCGTATTTTCGCGGCAGCAGTTGCGCAAAGGTGTTTATTGCGACCATCGGGTTCTTTATTTCCTGTGCGACCCGAGACGCGAGATATTCCCAGAAGGGGCTGTATGCAATGTCTTCGGAGCGGGTTTCCTGCTCGGGGAGTTTCGAGAAGACGACGGCCACCCCGTCGTCGCCCAAAGGCGTTGCACTCAACCCGAGAGTTGCGTTGATGGCTGGATCGTGGATCTCCTGACGGAGATACGGCTTGTGTTCCGCGAGCGCCCGCAAGACAACGTCGGCAAAACTCGACCCGAGTTTCTGTACGCTGCGCCCCACAACGTCGGCGGCCCGAAGTTGCAGGATACGCTCGCCGGCGCTATTCAAGAGTCCGATGGTCTTGTTCGATCGCACGGTGACGACGCCAGCGGCGATGTTTGCGAGAACACCGTCGAGCCGTTGTTCTTGATGCGAGACGTTCTTGTAGAGGGCGGCGTTCTCAAAAGCGATTGAGGCGGAACGCGCCACGGCGATCAGCAGTTCGCGCTCTTCCGCCGTGTATTCCAGTCCTGACGCCTTGTCGCCCACGAGGATGGCCCCGGCGACGTGCCCGCCGCACAGCAGCGGGACGCCCAATCGGACGCCAAGCACCTGCAGTTCCTTGACGGCGTCGGCGGCTTCCGGATTCAATCGCGAATCAATTAGGCAGGCCCGCTCCTCGAACCATCGCATCAGGCCTGAGGCAAAGCCCAACTGGACGGATCGGGACACGCTTTCGGGGATGCCTTGACTGGCCGCAATGCGGACCCGGCCGTTCGTGTCGAGCAAGACGGCGCTGCGGACTGCGTCGAAAATGTCCGTCGTGGCGTCCACAAGGCTTTGGCTAAGGCGTATTGAATCTTTAATGTGGCCCGACGCCCTTCCGAGCCA
>DUZM01000176.1 GCA_013349485.1 Candidatus Hydrogenedentota bacterium
CCCCTGGCTGCGGGCCTGCGGACCCTGTTTGCGCGACCAGGAATCAATTCGGGCTCGAGGACGCTGGCGCGGACCAGCCCCAAGAACCCGCCGCCCGAGGTCGCAATACCGTTCCGATCGTATTCAACTTGCCAGCGGTCGATGCTACGACCCGGCGCACACCCAAGGCCCGCGCCATGCCGACCAGGCTTTCCGGTGCGCGCTCCCCATCGTCAGTTAGGCCTGTTCCAGCTTACCTGTCGTTTTTATCGGCAACTTTAGCGAGAACTTTAGGTTTTTTTTGTTTTTCCTCAGCCTTTTTCGGGATGATTCCGCAACCCGTTTGGCCATAGGAACTTGGAAGCGCCCCGAGATCATTGTCTGTCTGCCGTTGCCGAACCTCAAGACGGGGGTTATGCTGAAATCGCGCCGCGGCGGCATCAAGACCCCGTGCCTTCGGACGAACAGGGCGGTTCGCACGCAATCGATCGGTTGCGCGCCCATCGATTGGTTTGACAATCAACACCTCGGCCAGTAGTATAGCCCACTCGCTGGAAACCGCATTCGGAGGCGCGCCGCAGGAGGCGGGGCCATATGCATCCATACAGAACGCACACCTGTGGCGAATTGCGCAAGGACCACGTTGGCGAAGTGGTCCGACTGTCCGGCTGGGTCCACCGGAAACGCGACCACGGCGGGGTCATTTTTGTCGATCTTCGCGACCATTATGGCCTCACCCAGATTGTCGTGAATCCTGACCGCGACTTTTTCGGCGTTGCCGAGCAAGCGCGTGTTGAAACCGTCCTGACGGTTACGGGGTCGGTGGTGGCCCGCACCGAGGATACCACCAACCCGAATATGGCCACGGGAGAAATTGAGCTGGTGGCGGATGCGCTGGCCGTCGAGTCTCCCTGCGATCAGGTGCCGTTCCCGGTGAACCAAGAAGTCGAGTATCCAGAGGACATGCGGCTGCGTTACCGATTCCTCGATTTGCGGCGGGAAAGGCTCCACAAGAATGTATTGCTGCGGTCGCGCACCGCCCAGCTTACTCGCCAACACCTTATTGAGCGGGGATTTACAGAATATCACACGCCGATTCTAACGAGTTCGTCGCCCGAGGGCGCCCGCGACTACCTTGTGCCCAGCCGGCTGTACGCGGGCCATTTCTACGCCCTGCCACAGGCCCCGCAACAGTTCAAGCAGTTGCTGATGATCGCCGGGTTCGACAAATACTTCCAGATTGCGCCGTGTTTCCGCGACGAAGACTCTCGCGCCGACCGCAGCCCGGGCGAGTTCTACCAAATTGACATCGAGATGTCCTACGTCACGCAGGACGACCTGTTCCACGAACTCGAATTGTTGATGTGCCGCCTCTTCCGGGAACTGTCCAGCAAGAAGATCGTGTGGGAAACGTTCCCGCGCATTCCTTACAAGGAGTGCATGGAGAAGTATGGGACGGATAAGCCCGACCTGCGCTACGGACTCGAAATGGTCGATGTTTCCGACATTTTTGCTGCCTGTGAACTGAAAGTATTCAGCGGCGCCGTGAAGTCCGGTGGCGCCGTCAAAGTCTTGAAAGCGAAAGGAGTTGCAGACCGCCCGAGGAAGTTCTTCGACGATGCGGAGGCCTTCGCGAAAAGCGAAGGAGCCAAAGGACTGGCTTGGATTGCGTTGCGAGCGGGCGAGATGAAAGGCCCTATCGTCAAGTTCTTCAGCGAACAAGAGAAACAGGCCCTCATCGAGCGCGTCCAAGCGGAAGACGGCGATGCGTTGTTCTTCGGCGCCGGCGAGCGCGCCGCTACGAATGAACTTCTCGGTAAAGTGCGCATCTATCTGGCCAACGCCCTCGACCTCATCGATCCGAACCTGGCCGCGTTCTGCTGGATCGTGGACTTCCCCATGTTCGAATGGAACCAAGAAGAAGGCAGAATCGACTTCTCGCATAACCCGTTCTCGATGCCGCAAGGCGGCGTCGAGCCCCTCGAGACGCAAGACCCACTTGACGTGCTTGCGTTTCAATATGACATCGTCTGCAACGGCGTCGAGCTTTCTTCCGGCGCCGTGAGGAACCACCGCCCGGACATCATGCTCAAGGCGTTCCAGATTGCCGGCTATGATGAAGAAACCGTAAAGTCCAAGTTCCCGGCCCTTTGGCACGCGTTCCACTACGGCGCCCCGCCCCACGCCGGCATCGCGCCGGGGTTTGACCGCATCGTGATGCTGCTGGCCGACGAGCCGAACATCCGCGAGGTCATTGCGTTTCCGTTGAATCAGAAGGCCGAAGACCTCATGATGGGGGCGCCCAGCGAAGTCACGGCGAAGCAACTCGAAGAACTCCACCTGCGCGTGAAATATCCTCCCCAATCGGAGTGAGTTCGCGAGCAAATTGACGGCGAGACTCGATCCGCAGTCAAGCAACCAGCGAGTTGGGATCTCGAGCGGTCGAGAAAAGCCGGGGCGGCAGCGGTGAATCTATACCGTCTATTAGACAGACCACGAGTCAATAATTGCCTCGCCAGGATACTGTCGCTCGGGAGGAAACCTGTTCGGAGATATCTGCGCGAGAAACTTCATACGACTGCGAACAGCAGCGTCTTGGACATGGGCTGCGGCGCCGGCCGCCATGCCGATGTTTTCCCCGGGCAATTCTTCGGCGTCGATCGGAACATACAATATGTCCATTACGCCAAGACCCATTGCCGCGGCCGTTTCCTGATCATGGATGCGGCGCACCTGGCGTTTCGCGACAACTGCTTCGACCTCGTTTTCAGCGTGGGCGTTTTCCATCACCTCGCTGACGAACAAGCCCACGCCGCCGCCAGCGAAATGAGAAGGGTCACCAAGACGCGTGGACGCGCCCCGGATTATTGACGGCGTATCGTGTTCGAGGTCGAACCCGCTGGGGCGGTTACTGTGCCGATTGGACAGAGGCGCCCAGCGCCGCACCCTTGACGAATTGAACGCGCTACTAAGCCGACATGAATTCAGGCTGACGTGTGAAAATATCAAAGGAAGTTTCCCCTATCGCCGCGTCGCCTTCGCATATGAAAGGGCCGCCGAGCATCGGGAGTCCACAGCCTGTTAGCAGCGTAAGCCGTGCCGGAAAAAACGCGGGAAGAGGAGAGAAGCAACGCCAGGCAAACCGATACCACTTCTCGGCGCTCTTGGGAACGGCCATTGTTTCCCGCCGGGGACTCGTCACCGAGGCGATAATCACCCAACACGAGTGCCTTCAAGCGATTGTGGTGACAGAAAAATGGCGCGCTCGGCGCGACTTGAACGCGCGACCCCTGGCTCCGGAGGCCAGTGCTCTATCCAACTGAGCTACGAGCGCACAGATAATGGCCGGCCTTTTCTCGACTGCGCGATTATATCATAATGATCCGAGACGAATCACGCGTAACGAAAGGAGGCGTGCGGCAATGAATAACGACCGGAAGACGGTGCTTGCTGTGGGCGCGCATCCGGACGACGTCGAGTGCTACTCCGGCGGAACGATGCTCCGTCTCGCACACGAAGGCTGGCGCACCGTCGTGTGCGTTGCCACAAACGGCGACAAAGGCCACGAAACGCTGTCATCCGCTGAACTGGCGCAGGTGCGCGCGCAAGAGGCCAACGCGGCCGCCGAAGTCCTTGGCGCCGAACTGATCATGCTCGGATTCGAGGACGGCCGCCTCGAGGCCGACATCACAGCCCGCGACGCCGCGATAGATGTGTTCCGCCGCGTGAGGCCCGACCTGGTGATCACGCACCCGCCGGAAGACTACCATCCCGACCATTTGGCAATCAGCCGCCTGGTTGCGGACGCCAGCTACCTGGCGTCCGCGCCCTTGATCGAGACCGGGCACCCGCCCGCGGACGCGCCGTTCTCAATCTGGCTTGCGGAACCGTATGGCGGTCTTGATTTCGTGCCGGAGCGGTTCATGGACATCACGCCTTTCTACGACAGGAAACTCGAGGCGTTGGGCAAACACGGGAGTCAGTTGGCTTGGATGCGTGCCCACGACGGGCGCGATCTTCGCGACATGGTGCGGATCATGGCCGAGTTTCGCGGACTGCAAAGCGGCGTCAAGTACGCCGAGGCTTTCCGTACGTTGCGCCGCGCGCCGCACGTGCAAGCGGAATAGGCCCGGACCTGCCAGAAAGCTGCAACGCCGAGGCGCACCATGTCCGGCTCATGTTCCATCTTGCATTTTCTGTGGACACCTGCTACAAATTTGACTGAAACCAGGAGAGACGTTCCGGCGGGTGACCACCGGGGGATTGCGGCCATGTCGTCGCAGGATCCGTATTTCTAGCAGATCAAACGGTGTAGCGATGTTCTCGAGGATTGCCCTATTCTGTCCAGTGCTGCTGGCTCTTTTTGTGTGCCGTCCGCGCCCCGTGCAAGCAGCGGAAACGGACCAATACTTGGCGTGGGAGGTCGAACTACGAGACTGTTCCGATGCGTTCAATCGCTACTTGAACCAGGAGGTAAAGCGGTTTCTCGAGAAGAAGAACCGAGCCAAACGCGCCTATACGCCCGAAAAGCTCACTCAGAAGCTTTACTTGCACCTGTTCCAGGGTATCCACCATTCACGGCTGCGACGTTGGCTCAGGCGCTCGGAAGAGGTCGACCGGTTCCCCGAGAATTCCGTATCATTCTTCCAGTACCAAAGAATGAGCATTTATCGCGACCTATCGTTTCCCTACATTCTCCCCATGGCGCGGACTATCTGTGTGAACGGGGTCTATCTCGGAACGGACAAGATATCCCATTTCTTCGGTTTCGGCCGTCGGTACTACAAGCGGTATCTCCGATATCGAAAAAAAGGCTTCTCGGAAGAGGAAGCCGTCGAAAAGGTGATTTACTGGGGGATTCACGTCGAGAAGACGCTTGTCGGCGGCCTCGTGGACGGAATATTCTCGCACGGGGATCTCGAGGCCGCCTTCCAGGGATTCCGTTTGGCGAAAGCCCTTTGCGCGGGACCCGACCCGTATATTGTTCACGACGGCTCGGAGTGGCAGCTCGCCCGGGAGATCGATATCCGAGATTATGTCACACCCGATTTCGACGAATCCTACAACAACTCCAGCTATTGGGGCGCGCGACGGCGACATGTCCTGTCTGTCCTGAACGAAGAATACTGCCCAAAAGTGTCTCTGCCAATCGTCGAGGAACGCTTTGCCCGCTATGAAGAGACGGAACCCAGTCTTTCCCGCCGCGTAATCGCGGCGTATTTCGAGGACAAAGAGAACGACGCTCGAAAGGAGCAGTCGATCATCGCCCTGGGTTCGTCCCTCGAGTAGGCGGAAATGCGCGATCATGGTACGAGCAGGGAAAGGAGCAGGGAAAGTCCCTGCTCGTAAGCTTGCGAGGACCGTCCCTGTTCTTGCGTCACGTGCCCCCTTGGCGGGTGGTAACGGGAGGACGGACCTTCTGGCGAACAGGAGTCTGCATGGCGTTTCGTCCCACCGTTGTCGGTTTCTTGTGGCTTGCGGCCCTGTGCGTTATGCCGTCGCTGCGGGCCGAAGAACCCTTAGACTTGGCGCGCGACGAGAACGCCCCTCGCGCAGAACGCCCAAACGACGACGCGCCGTCGTCCACGTTGGAACAAGAAGAACCTCCCCGATGGTTTGTCTTCGTCGCGGCGGTGAACGCCCATCCCAAACTGGAAAGCGAGAAATTGATCGACAAGTTCTTCAACCGCCCCATGCACGTCCTGGCCCCCACCTATGACGATGTCAAGACGATCGGCGACATACGCGACGACTTCCTATTGTGGCCTCCTCACGCGGGCGGCGGACGCGTGCTGTCGGATCGGTGGGCCGTGCTCATGCAGGCGGGCTATTCGGTCGGGAAAGTGCGTACAAAAGACGACGACCGAAGCATTTTTCTCCTGCCGCTTCATACCGACCTCGAGATCCAGCGCGGCGCCCTGTACG
>DUZM01000148.1 GCA_013349485.1 Candidatus Hydrogenedentota bacterium
CCGCGCCGTCGCCATCGGCGTCGGCCGTGCGTATGACATGTATCAAGCGCTGCACCGGGTCATGCGGCGGCGGGGGCGGCAGATCCTCGCGGCTCAGGACGCCATCGTCGTTGAAATCCATGTGATCGAACTGCTCGAGGGTCAATTGCGGCACGAAGTCCACGGCTTCCTCGTAGGTCACGACGCCGTCGCCGTCGCTGTCCGCGTTGGCGATCAACTCGAAAAGCCTCAGGACGTACTCCTCGTGAGGCAGCGGGGGCAAGTCTTCCGCGCTCAACATGCCGTCGCCGTTTCGGTCGAGCAGCGCGAAGAGTTCGGGAGGCAAATCGGGTATAGCCGCGAGCGCCTCGTCGGGGGTCACCACCCCGTCACCGTTCGCGTCGGCGCCCTCGAGCAGACTCGCGAGCAGCAAGATGGGCTCCGGCGGCAGGTCTTCGCGGGAAAGCACGCCGTCGTCGTTTCTATCCAGATGGGCGAACGCATCCTCGGTGAGGTCGGCAATGACGGCTAGGGCCTCGGCATACGTCACCTCTCCATCCTCGTTTGCGTCGGCCATATGGATCAACTCGAGCAGACGCAGCAAGAAGTGTTCCGGCGGGAGTAAGGGCAGGTCTTCCCGGGTCAGTGCGCCGTCATCGTTCCTGTCCAGAATATGGAAAACGACCACCGGGATATCGGGGAACGCGGCCACAAATTCGTCCGGCGTGACCGTTCCATCGCTGTTTCCGTCCGCGTGCGCCAATATGGCACGTAGACGTTCAAAGAGGTATTCCGGCGGCAATTCAGTCAAGTCCGCAAAGGACACGACCCCGTCGCCGTTCAGGTCCCACTGATCCAGCAAGATCGCGTAGACTTGTGGAAATGCGGCTTCCGCCTCCGCGGGCGTCACCACGCCGTCGTCGTTAGCGTCGGCGAGGTGTATGACCGTCAGAATGGCCAGCAACGGGTCGGCCGGTATGGCCGGCGGCTCCGGCACGGGCAAGAAGCCGTCGCCATCCGTGTCCCACAGATCAAAAATGTCCTCGATAAGGTCCGGCAAAATCACTTGAAGCTCTTCGAAACTGACAAACCCGTCCCCGTTGCCGTTTGCGTCTGCAAGGACAAGCACCTGAGGCGGCGGCATCGGTGGCGGGCCGTAACTCGCTGCCGTAGCGGCACATGCGATGGTAAACGCGATGACAGACCCGGCTATAGCTTTTCGTGAATAGCTCATTTGTGGTCTCCTTTCCAGAACGAATCTCCCCTTCAGTTGGTTTAACCCGGGATCGCTGATAGGGTTCCCCCAAGAATCTGCGCATGAGAAGCCGCGAGGAAGAGACAAAACATCCTAGACGCTTCCTGTGTAGCGCTTTCTGTCCGGGCACCTCGCGTGGCAGGTCGTAAGCCCTATTCAACCAGTACGGCGCCGCGGGCGGCGCTGGTGACGAACCGCTGATATCGTGCCAGCCAGCCGCGGGTGAATTTCGGCGCCGGAGGTTTCCATAGCCCCCTGCGTTCCTCGAGTTCGTCGGCGTCTACGAGCAGGTCGATGGTGCGCGCGGGCAAATCGACCTTGATCGGGTCGCCATCGTGCACCAGGGCGATGGGGCCGCCTTCCGCAGCTTCTGGCGACACATGGCCGATGCTCAGATTGCGCGTCCCGCCGGAGAACCGGCCGTCGGTGACAATCGCGATCTTGTCGCCCAGACCGCAGCCGGCCACGGCGGCAGTCAGCGCAAGCGACTCGCGCATGCCGGGCCCGCCTTTCGGCCCTTCGTTGCGTACGATGAGCACGTCCTTGGCCACGACCTTGTCTTCGAGGAGGTACGCCATGGCGGCGTCTTCGTTCTCGAACACGCGGGCCACCCCCGTAAACTGCATCATGGCCGGACTGACCGCGCCCTGTTTCACCACGGCCCCCTCGGGCGCCAGGCTGCCCTTCAACACGGCGATACCGCCTTCTTTTGCGATTGGGGCGTCGATGGTATGGATCACGTCGGGATCGCCTGCGGGCGCGGCCGCGATGACCTCGGCGAGCGTCAGCCCGGCCACGTTAATGCAATCGGTGTGCAGCAACGGCGCGAGATTCTTGGCGACCGCGGGTATGCCGCCGGCCCATTCGACGTTTTCCATCATCAACTCGCCGCCGGGACGCAACGAGGTAAGTTGCGGCGTATCGCGGCTGAGCCGATCGAAATCGTCGAGGGTGACGTCGACCTCGGCGGCGTAAGCGACGGCGGGAATATGGAGCGTCGTGTTGGTCGACCCGCCGAGCGCCATGTCCATGCGAATAGCGTTTTCGAGCGATTCCCTGGTGACAATCCGGCGGGTCGTAACGCCTTGGCGCACCAACTCGACCACGCGCTCGCCGGCCCGTTCGGCGATCCGCTGTTTCTTGGCGCTGCCAGCGAGCGCCGTGGCCGTGCCCGGCAGGCTCATGCCCATCGCTTCGGTCAGGCACGCCATCGTGTTCGCCGTATACAACCCCTGGCAAGACCCTTCACCGGGACACGCCTCGAGTTCGAGTTCGGCCGCTTCGGCTTCCGTAAGTTTGCCCGCCTTGCACAATCCGACCGCCTCGAACGTGTCGCGCACGAGCGACAACCGCCTGCCCCCGTGATGGCCGGAAAGCATCGGCCCCGCCGTAACCGCGATGGCCGGCACGTCCAGCCGGCACGCGGCCATCAACATCCCCGGCGTGATCTTGTCGCAGTTCGTCAGCAACACGATCCCGTCCAACTGATGCGCCTGGACGATCGATTCGATTATGTCGGCGATCAGTTCACGCGACGGCAGCGAGAAGTGCATACCTGAATGCCCCATGGCGATGCCGTCGCAAATGCCCGGCACCGAAAACAAGAACGGGACCCCACCGCCGGCACAGACGCCCCACTCGATCTTGCGCTCGAGCGATCGCATACCGATGTGGCCCGGCACCAAGTCTGTGAAACTCGAGCACACCCCGATAAAAGGTTTCCCCATTTGTTCAGGCGTGACGCCGCCGGCATGCAGCAACGCCCGGTTCGGCATCCGCTCGATCCCTTGCTTGACTTGATCACTGCGCATAGTGGTGTTTCCTCTCGTTTCCCGGCGCAGAGAGTACGCATGCACCTTTCCGACACCCGTGAAGACTTTGATTCTAACAGTCTGAACACATCCATTCAATTGGCGAGGCGGCATCGGCAGGCCGGCCGTCTCCTTGAACCGGTCGCTTCGTTCGGGCATACTGATCGCTTGGGGGACACGTGATGATGCCGTCGCATGTGCAATACCTGGTCGACGAGAATGGCGAACGCAAAGCGGCTCTTGTGCCCGTGGCGGAATGGGAGAAGATCCTCGACGAACTCGAGGAGTTAAACGACATTCGCGCTTATGATAAAGCCAAGGCCGAAACCCAGGACGCCATCCCCTTCGAGCAAGCCGTGCGGGAGATCCAAGACGGATATAGCGCGTGACATACACCGTCAATATCCTCCGATCGGCACAGAAGGGCCTCGCCAAGACTCCCCCTGACGACCGATCCCGGCTGATTCAGGCCATAGCCGACCTGTCCAGCGACCCTCGCCCTCCCGGCTGTTAAGTAACTCTCAGAACGTCCTGCCTGGCGTATCCGAGTGGGACGTCACCGGGTCATCTACGAAATCCACGACGATCGGTCGGTTGGGTTGGTGGTCACAGTCGGCCACAGAAAAGACATCTATCGATAGAGGGAAGAGGGACGGCGACGACCCCTTGCAGCACCGGAGTGGCTCTTTGGCGGGGCTTTGCAAGTTCCACACGTCAAAGGGTTAGGGACCCTCGACGCACAGGTCGGCCCGAGAACGCGGCCCCTGGACCCCCGCGACGAAGTAGGTCACAGGTCGAAGATCAGTCTTGCGACGTAGCCTTCGGCGTCTTTCTTGACTTCGAGTTCGTGGTACGTGGCGGCCTTGACCTCCTCGGCCCGATCGGCGGGCTCATATTGGTAGCCTCGCAATGTCGCAGCGAGCGCCGTCTCGTTCGCCGTGCCGATGTCAAAAACCGTGGCCGCGAAGCGCTCTACGTCCATTAGAAAGATGAGTTCTTGGAGCCACCGGACAAGCAACTGTTCCCGGGTGTCCGCCGCCAGATCGATATGCCGTTCCACATTGGTTCCCTGGCGGCGCCGATGGAACGCGACAGCATACAACGCCAACGCGGCGGTCTCGAGTAGGTCCGCGAGACTTTCCGCGCGGCACTCGACCCGCAAGTCGGCGGTGTGTTCGAGAAACCGAAACGCGCCCACCGCGTCACGTCCGATTCGAAATAGACGTCTGCCAGAACCGAAGCCCGAGGACGAGTTCAAACAGTATCGCATGGGGCAACGGGGAAACGTTGAGCGTGAGAATCCGCCCCGGCTTAACCCGTTTGATGACCTCTTTTCGGTAGGCGTTCAGTTGACGTCGGCGCGCCACGTATCGGATCGCCACCTCTTCATACCCGGCCACCAGTTTCTCGCTGACGTACCATTGCGCATTGACCACGCCTTGCCGCGTGGGCTTCTGCACTTCGGACGAATGAAGATAGGTCTCGGTTTCGCGCGCCATCGTTCGAAGCCGTCGCCCAACGCGGCCCCGAAACGCGCCGGACGCCTCGCTCCATTGATGCAATCGTTGCGAGGCCGCCGCCAGCACCGTCCGGAGTTTCCCTGCCGCGACATCGCATCGGCCCCGGACATTGTATTCCGCCAAGCGCAGCCGGACCTCGCCCCACTTCGTCCGTAGGTCCGCCAACGCGGCCCACCGGGGGTCGTTGCGTTTCCGCGACAACATTCAGATCTCCTGAAACTCGAAGAAAAGCTGGACGTAGACTTTGAACTCGTGACTCATTTCGTGGACGCGCCGCCACGCATAACGGAACACGTTCTCCCGAGGAAAGCGCCCGCGCTGGGACTTCCGATCTTTGAGACGTACGAACCCCGTGAACATCGGATGCACCTTGTTGATGGCGCAGAACCGGTACCAAACCATCAGCCAAAACAGGCGCCAGTAGTGTTTCTGAGGCGCGCGCAACAGGATATTCACGACGTTTTCTTTGCGGTAGAAAATCTCGGCGGCCTCGACGTGCGCCGCCTTCCAGCGGCCCGGCGATGCGGTCTTGCCGGGCGTTCGTATACGCTACCGTCTCCGCAGTATTTCGGGGTTATGCGCCACAAGGGCAGCCGTCTCGTAACTGATCTCCCCCCGTTGGACAAGACGCCGCAGGTTGACGTCGAGAAGTTGGGCCCCCGGCACCGAACCCATTATGCTCATCATCTGATCTTCCATCCTGTCCGAACGGATGGCCCCGCGAATCGCGTCATTGGCTACCAGCACCTCGCACGCCAAGGCCGAACCGCTTCCGTCCAATCTCGGCAAGAGCTTCTGCGATATTACCCCGCGCAGCGCCCCGGCCAACATGTGCAACACCAAGGCGCGTTGCGCCTGCGGGTACATCGTCGCAATGCGACTGAGCGTCCGGGGAGGATCCGGCGTCGGAAACGACATGATAATCAGATAACCTTCTTCTGCGGCCCGCAACGCCGTATCCATCGTGCCGAGGTCCGGGACGGTGTCAATCACGAGTACGTCCGGATCTTGGCGCAGCGCGTGGCGCAGGGCGCGCAAGCACGACAACGTGTCATTGCCCACTTCTCGTTGTTTGACGATGCTCAAGGCGTTTTCGTGCACGTACTCGATGGGGTCCTCGATCGTGACTACGACTTTGCTTGTGTTTTCGTTGATGACGCCCACCATCGAGGCGATAGTCGAACTCTTGCCGCTGCCCGTCATCCCCGTCACGAGCACGAGCCCGCTGTCGCTAAGCGCAAGCGTATGCACGATGTCGGGCAGTTCGAGTTCGGTTACCGTCGGTATGTACTGGTCAATGGCGTGGAACGTCCCTTCAATGAAACCGCGTTGGTAG
>DUZM01000118.1 GCA_013349485.1 Candidatus Hydrogenedentota bacterium
GCATGCATTCGTGCCGCGAGCGCGCTGATGCTGGACTGCAACAGACTAGGGTCGCTGCTTTGCAGCTTTTGCAGTACCTCCCCGTATGCCGCGTCGGCACGCAGAACCGACGGATCCCGGCCGGCTTCCCGAAGAGCCCGCAGCACGTCGTTCACCGTTACTTTATCCAGCGAACGCCCGGGCTGGTACGTGGGAGGTTCGGTGGCGCACACGGCGACGAGCCCGGCCTCCTCGAGTTGGTCCAACGTGTCGTTCAACAGGCGTGTAGGTACACGCCAGGCTTCAGCGGCTTTGGCCGGTGCCAACCCGGCGATGCCCTGGTCAAAACGTCGCCCAATTTCGACCATCGCGCGCAAACCCAGCGCTTCGCGGTAGGCGTGGCTGGCGTCGGCCGCGAGCCGTTCCATCGAGAAGGTCTTCTCGTTCTGATACGCAAAACTCAACTCGGCGCCGAAAAGGACAATGGTCCAACTCAGGTATACCCATATGAGGAGCAAGGGGAACTGCGCCAAGGTGCCGTAGATGAGGCTGTAGCGCGGGAGGCCGAACCGGGCATAGTAGACGTAGGCCAGCGAAAGAAAACTCCACAGGATGCCGGCAACCACGCCGCCGAGCAGAGCGTAGCGAATCTTGACGCGGGTATTGGGCACGACATGATACAGCGAGGCGAAGGCCAACACGGTTACGCCATAGGGTATGGCGCGCAGGAGGAAGGCGAATGGGCCCAGTTGGGCGGCCTTGACTTTCAACACGGTAATTAACGCCAGCACGCCGACCAGGAGGAACGGCAGGAGCAAGACGATGATGGTGTAGTCCGTGAAGATGCGATACCAGGAGCGGGTTCGCTTCATGCCCCAGATCGAGTTGAACGAGTTTTCGATGTTGGTCATGAGGCCAAACGTAGTGGCAACGACGAACACGATGCCCGCCAGCGTCAGGGCGTGCGGATTGGCGCCTTTCTCGGCATACTCGACAAACACCTTGATCGGATTGCTCTGGGTGTCATCCGAGGGTTGGTCCACCTCCTGAAGCACAAGACGCGCCAAATCCTCGATGAGGGCGCGATTGCTGCGCGCCGCCCCGTTCTCCGCGGGGGATTCGTCGGCATCCGTGCCGACAGCATTGGCTGTATATCCGCGCGGGGCATCGTCCGGGACGTCAAGCTTCTCGGACAAAAATGTATACACGCGCTGATACACGCGGTCGGCCAAGTCGAATCTTTCGACGAAGTAGAACATGAGGACGAGTATGGGGATGATGGATAAGATCGTCGCGAACGTGAGGGCGGCGGCCCGCAGCAGCAAGGCATCCTTGATGAGGCCTTGCACGAGCAGAATGACGACGCGGACCTGTTTGATGACGAATCCGTGCGGGATTTCCTCGCCCGGCTGGCCAATCTGCCACACATCGTGCGCGACAAACCGCCGGCCCCGCTCGAAGGCGTCGACAAGGCGTTGCACGTATTCCTTCATTGTTCTTCCCGCTCCCGCTCCAAAAGGGCCTGCAATTCCTCAGCCAACACCGGCAAGTCTTCGAGGATGGTCGTCCACACGGTTTGCGGTTCCACACCCCAATACACATGAACGGTGAAATTGCGCATGGCGCGGATGTCCTGCCACGAAATGTAATCATATTTGCGCACAATCTGTGAAGGTATGTGCCGTACGGCTTCTCCCATAAGGATGAATTGCCGCACTACGGCGTCCTGCGTCTTTTCATCATCCGCAAACCGCTCGAGGTCCATCCCAGCAACATAACGCTGGATTCTTCTCGTGGCCTCAAGAATATCCTGGACGCAAAAACGCCACTGTCTAGGCGACACGGATCGCCTCCTTGTAGATACGCTCCTTAAGCGCGGGGTGCACGGCGCCGCGCTGCACCAAGTCGACTCGCGAAACGCCGAGCATACGCTCGAGTGCACGCTGAACGCGGAAAAAATGAAAGAGACCGACAGGCCGATCGAACTCGATTAATAGATCGACATCGCTGCGGTCATGCGCTTCGTCGCGGGCCGTCGAACCGAAAATGGCCAGGGACGCCACGGCCATTGCGTGCAACTCGGCGCGGTGCTCGCGCAATATTCGCGCGGCCTCATCCCGTTTCATCGCGATACTCCTCCCGGCAAGGGCTGGCTCACAGCGCCGCCCGGGTCAGAATAGCACAGGCGCCGCGGATTGACAAAGGGAAGACTGTGGCCGTTCCCCTGTGGTATGATGCCTAGCCGCGAGTGAATAAACAGCGTGGACAGGGGTAGTGGTCAATATGATGGACTACGCTGTCGAGACCTTCGGGCTGACAAAGGCGTTCGGCGACCTACGTGCCGTGGACAATGTCGATCTGCGCGTCGAACGGGGCGCCTTCTACGGTTTCCTTGGCCCCAACGGTGCCGGGAAGTCGACCACCATCAAAATACTCACCGGCCTGATGGGGCCGACAAGCGGCGCCGCGCGCCTGCTCGGCTATGACCTGCACCGCGACGGTTTGGCCGTAAAACAGAAGGTGGGCGTCGTCCCCGAAGAGCTGTGCCTCTTCGAGAACCTTACGGCGCGCGAGTACCTGACCTTCATCGGGCGGATGTACCGGATGCCCAAGAAGGTCATCAGCGACCGCTCGGAGGAACTCCTGTCGTTGATGCGGCTCGATGAAGCGGAGAAGACACTCGTCGTCGAATTCTCGCACGGCATGAAGAAGAAACTAGCGTTGGCGGCCGCCCTGATCCACGATCCCGAACTCCTGTTTCTCGATGAACCGTTCGAGGGCATCGACGCCATCGCGTCCCGCACCATACGCAACGTGCTCGGCCGGCTCGTCCGGCGCGAGTCCACCATTTTCCTCACGTCGCACATCCTCGAGATCGTCGAGAAACTTTGCAGCCATGTCGGCATCATCCACCAAGGCAAGCTCATCAAGCAGGGCCCGTTGGCGGAGGTCGCGGCGGGCAACTCCCTCGAGCATGCCTTTATCGAGGTTGTCGGCGAACCCGAGGAGGTCACCACGGGCCTCTCGTGGCTCGACGGAGAGGCCTGATGCGCGACCAATTGGCGGCGTTGGTGGCCCTCAAGTTTCTCTTGCTGAAACATACGTTATCCAGAAGCAAAGGCACGGTGGTCTCGTTTGTCTTCCTGGGCATCCTCCTGGTCGGCGTCGCATTTTTGTCGGTTTTGGGTGGCTTCGGCCTTTTCTGGGCGGGGTACTTAATCGACGAACCAATCGTTCTCTTGGCCGTCTGCGACGGTTTGGTTTTCCTTTTTCTTTTTCTCTGGGCCGTTTCCTTGCTCACGGAACTTCAACGGTCGGACATTATCGATCTGCGGAAGATGCTCTACTTGCCGGTCTCGCTCAAGATGGTGTTTCTCCTTAACTACGCCGGGGCGATCCTATCGCCGGCCCTTGTCCTATTTCTTGTACCCGCGGTGGGATTTTGTTTGGGCCTGTGCCTCAACCTGGGCATCCACATGGCTTTCGGATTTGCGCTGGCCGTCCTCTTTTATTTGGCCCTTGCCGCATGGACCTACTACGTCCGCGGCGTGCTCGCCATGCTGATGGAGAACAAGCGGCGGCGACGCACGATCATCGCCGTCGTAACCGTGGCCTTCGTCCTCGCCTTTCAGCTCCCCAACCTCATCGGTCAGGTCTATCTGCGGCGTGCACGGGACCCGTCCCGCACGCACATCGTCGTAGGCCGCTCGCATCGCGACGCGCCCGAAGGGGAATACTTGGAGAAGGTTACGTTGAGGCCGTTGATCTATGCGAACACGGTGATTCCGTTCGGCTGGCTGCCCTTGGGCGTCTACGGCTTAGCGAAGGGAACCGCCTGGATCGGGCCATTGTGTTTCTTGGGCTTGGCATACATGATGACCTTTGGGTTGGCGCTCGGATTCCGCTCGACAAACCGGTACTACCTGGGCGTGAAACGCCGTGCAAAGCCAAAGCCCGGCAAACGGACGCCGCGTGCCGCGAAAGGCACCCGGATCATTGACCGCACGCTGCCGTTCGTTGACGACGATACTGCGGCCGTGGCGATGGCGTCTTTCTTGAACTACGCACGACATCCCAACATTCGTATGTTGCTCATCATGCCGCTTGTCATCGGACTAGTCCTGATATTCATGTTTCTCAATCGAGGCGGCGGTGAGAGCGGACGTGTGTTGACGCCATTGCTCGTGATCGTATGGCCGTTTCTGAATTTTGGCATGATCTTTTTCAACGTGTTCGGCATCGACCGCGAGGCCTTCCCGACGTTTATACTTCTGCCGACCTCGCGGCATAAATACCTCGCCGGGAAGAACCTGGCCCTCTTCCCGTTCGTGGGCGTCGTGGCGATTTTGTTTATTGCCGTCAGCGGCGCGGTCATCCAACCGCCGATCTCGCTGCAGATCGTTTCGCTGCTGGTTGTTTTGCAGCTCTACCTTGCGTACAGCATCGTGGGTAACCTTCTGTCCGTATACTTCCCCTTTGGGATAAAGTGGCAGGGGATGCGCGGGGTGCCCACCAGCCGACGCCAGATTCTTACCGCCGTCAGTTTTCTTGGCCTGTTTCTGATCGGGCCGCTCATGCTGCCTGCAGTGGCGTGCATTATGCTCGATGCCTATCTCCTGCCGTGGCTCGGCTACGAGGGGTGGCCGCTTGGCCCATTCGCCGCGGCGGTGTTGTTGGCGCTGACTTTCGCGCTGTACGCCGCGAGCTTGAAACCCACCGGCGACCTGCTCCGCAGACGCGAGCGGCGCGTCCTGGAACTCCTCACGAGCGATAAGGAATAGCGTCGTTGATGTTTCAAGATTTTATGGTTGAGGGGGTGCCGGTATTTGTGTTCTGGCTGTTTGTCGGCGCGGCCGTCGTGATTCAGGGGATCAGCAAATCCGGGTTCGCGGGCGGCGCAGGAATACTATCCGTGCCGCTTATGATGCTCGTCATGAAGCGGCCCGAGGACGTTGCGGCCACGCTGCTGCCACTCTTGATCCTCTGCGACATGAACGCCATTTACCATCACCGCAAGAACAAGGTCTGGAAACACGTGATGGCGATTTACGTCCCGGCGGTTGTAGGCATTCTGTTCGGGGCCGTTGTGTGGTGGCTCGTCGGCACAGAAGGCGTTGGTGAATACAAAGGCGCCATCAAACGCTTTGTGGGGGCCATCGCCATGCTGTTCGCATGCTACATCATCGGAAAAGAGACCGCCGCCGCATGGGTCGAACGGCTCAAACCCGGCAGGAAAACAGCCTGGGCCGCGGGCGTGACCGCCGGATTCACATCGACCATTGCCCATGCCGCGGGCCCCATCGTGAGCCTCTACATGTTTGCCCAGAATATGGGTAAGACCTTATTCGTGGGCACCGTCGCATGGACGTTTACCCTCATCAACCTGACCAAACTCCCCTTCTACATCGCCGTCGGCCTCATCCGCACCGACGTGCTCCTTTTCGGGCTGCTGCTCGTCTGGCTGATACCTATCGGCTCGTCCCTCGGCAAATGGATGCATCACCGCATATCCGAACGCGCCTTCAACCGCGTCATCCTCGTACTAATCTTCATCGCCGGCATCCAGTTGCTTTTCCAAGTCAACCTCATCACGGCCATCCTCGAGGTGATCGCCTGAAGCGCTTCCTCGCTCAGTGCGCCATCAAGTAGTCTCTGTTACGGAAAGGGGGCTGAAAACGGAAGAGGAGTTTTCGTATACCCGAAAAGAGTCCGGATATGTCATTCCCAACTTGATTGGGAATCTCGTTCCTCATTCGCCGCAACGGGTACGCGAGGAGATTCCCGCCTGCGGGCCTGTCGATTTA
>DUZM01000135.1 GCA_013349485.1 Candidatus Hydrogenedentota bacterium
GAATAACGCTCGGAACCCAATAGAACGGCCGCACATACGGGTTGTCGGCACTGAACGCGGCGCGCGCTATGTTCACCGTGAAGGCCCGGCCTGTCACGCGCATTAAAATCGAGTCCGCCATCGCCGCGACCACAATCCACGCAAAGAGGCAAAGCAACGTGGCGAACAACGCCTCGATAGGTCGCTTGGCCAAGGTCGAGAACAGCAGCGCCAGCGCACACACGGACGCGGCCCAAACGCTGATAAGGAAGACCTGCAATGCCATCGCGGGGACGGACACGCCGCCCATGAAACTCGCCAGAGACAGCAAGGGCAGCGTGCTTAAGATAAGCAGCTCGGATTGGAGAAACGTCGCAAGGAATTTCGCGAGAAATATGTCCCAACCATGAAAATCTGCCAGCATCAATAGCCCGAGCGTCCGTTCCTCCTTTTCCTCGGCAATGCGGCCGGCGCATAGCACTGGTGCGATAAGGAATACAACGGCTACCTGAAAAAACGTGCACACAACGGCCAACCCCCGGCCGAACTGCTCACCGAAAGAAGCAGAGGTCGAAAGACCCGCAAGTGCGCCCGATGACACCAGCGCGATCAGCCAGATAAAGGTGAGAACCAGCAGAGCGGCCCCGAGCACCAGCACCCGCAACACATACGTGCGCTTGAGCTTCGCGCCCCGCCTCAGTTCCCGTTGTGCCAGCGGCAGTTGCACCTGTAATCGTCCTGGTTTGTGGTCGTTCGAGCGTGCCAAGCCAAAATCTAAAACGGACAACCGAGAATATGAAATCCTTCCCATCGCGGAATCGGATGATGTCGCGATGGCTCAGTGGGCACAGAAGACGCCACCGATAAGAGTCGAAAACAACGGCCCTCCCGTCATTGCGAGCACAGCGAAGCAATCTCTTGTGTTTGCAACGACTTACGGGATCGAGATTGCCGCGTCGCTCGGGGACTCGCTCCTCGCAATGACGGTTGTGGATAAGATGTCACGCAACGAATCGCCCCGCCCCGGGCGGGGTCAGGCGCTCGCAATGACGCCCGAGGCGATTTTGCTGGTCGAGACCTCCGGCCTTTGCAGGAGGTAACTGCCGCGTCGCTGTCCGTCCGCGGGCGAGGCCGTTCCTTGCCACGACGATCGGGGTCGTGCGTTTGCGTTGACCGCGACGTTGAGTCAACCGAGGCAAAAGACTGTCGTGTCGCTGTCCCTCCATACGCACCTACCCTCAACACCTACGTCTGCGGTACGGCCGGCGGCTGGTCGTCGCCGGTGAGTTTGATAAACGCGTCCTCGAGCATGATTTCTTCTTCGCGGATGGTGAGCACGTTGAACCCGGCGTTGACCAGTATGCTTGCGACGAAACTGAAGTCCTCGACGTTCTCGGCGAGTTCGACGACCACGTGCCCGTCTTGGACGTAGGCCTCGGTGACTTGACTGTGGGCGACGACGCAATCTCGGGCTTCTTCGGCGCGCTCGACGACGCGGATCTCGAGTCGATGGGCGGTACGCGCCCGTTTCAGTGCTTCATCGATTGACCCGGCGTAGATCAATCGTCCGTGGTCGATGATGCCGATCTCGGTGCACATATGCCGCAACTCGGACAGAATGTGCGACGAGATCAGGATGGTTTTGCCCATGGCGCCGAGCGTGCGCAGGATCTCCTGGATCTCGATGCGGGCCCGCGGATCGAGGCCCGACGCCGGTTCGTCAAGTATGAGCACCTTCGGGTCGTTGATGAGACACCGGGCAAGCCCGAGCCGCTGCCGCATGCCGCGCGACAGCCCCTCGATGAGTTCGTCGCGCTTGTCGGCCAGGCCCGTCAACTCGATGCAATCCTTCACAACGGTTGCCCGCTCCGCCTCCGGGATGCGGTAGGCCGCTGCGAAAAAATCGAGGTATTCGGCGACGAGCATGTCGCGGTAGGCGCCGCTCGTATCGGGCATATAGCCGATGACGGGGCGGACGGCCGTGGGTTCGCGGATGACGTCGTGGCCCAGGATGGACGCCGAGCCGCCGTCCGGGCGAAGCAGAGTAGCAAGGATACGCATGGTCGTGGTCTTGCCGGCGCCGTTCGGGCCGAGGAATCCGAACACGCTGCCCTCAGGCACGTCGAACGACAGCCCCTGGAGCGCCCGAGTCTTCCCGAACCATTTGTGTAGATTCTGGATAGAGATAGCGGCCGTCATGATTTCGACTCCTCGTAAGCGAGGACGAGCAGTGCCCGCTCGCCTTTCTCATTCCTGCGGCGTCCATCGACTTCGAGCGGACACGGCGCGGCGCCCGCGTTTCGGGCGTAGAACACCACGGCGCCCCGGCGCAGCGCGTCGCGCAGATCGAACTCCCGGCCTTCGGCCAACGGCGCCGCCCGGACGCGCATCAACCCGGACAACACGTCGGACTGGAAGCTGCTGGAGGTGCGTTGCTCCCTCGCCGTGTCGAGTTGCAGGGCCAGGGATTGTCCCGGCGCAACCGTCCCGGCGGCCTTTCGTATCTTTTCGCCGAACATAAAGTGGCCGTTATAGAGGGTGAGATCGGAGTTATTGACCAACGTTGCTTCGAGTCCTCCCTCGACCCGTTGCAAATCGAGACGCACGTCCGGATAGCCCTCGGCGGTTTCACTGGCCGCGTACGTGCGGTACGTCCATATGGGGATCCGCTGAACGAGGATATCCGCGTCTTGATACATCTCGAGACGCTCGTCGGACGTGCCGAACAGCAATTCCCGGATGGGTCTGAGCAGCCCTTTGTTCTCGAGCCTGATCGTGTAATCCTTGCCCTCCGGCGCGAAGAGACTGACGAGGTCGTAGCGGAGCGCGGCCCGCTGGTGTTGGCAAATGACGAGCCGTTCCACATTCTTCGCCGCCATCTCGCCGCCGACCCACAGCCGCGCGCCCGTGTACGCGGCAAACGTGAAGGCGGCCACGATAACGGGAAACGTCACCCACGTCAGGCTGGGTTTTCCCAAACGGCGCACCAGGAAATAGTCCCCCGGGCCCACCGCGAGGGCATACAACGCCATCAGCAGCAACACCAACCCGAGACGGAGCCCCGTGCTCGGCGTCACCGTAACGAGGGTCATCATCGACTGCGCAAACCCGGCCTCCCGCCAACCGTACCGTCCGCGCCGGAAATCCTCAACGCCCTCGCCACCCTCCTTTTCTTCGCGGACGGCCTCGAGCTGCATGCCCCCGAGGACGTCTTGCCATAGGGCGTCTCGGCCGCCATAGTCGCGCGCAAACGCGGGCAAGTCCGGCTCGAACGCGAAACACACCACCGAACCCAATCCGTAGTTCCGCCGGACCACGAGCGGGTAACCGCTCGATTCCAATAAGACCTCGCCGTGGTTCACGCTCCCGGATGTGCCGACGATTCTCGTATGAAAAACGTCCGGCTCGATTTCGGCCATGCTGCGCGGCACGAACGGCAATAGCGCGGCAAAGGGCCCCTCCGTAAATGCCTGGGTCGCCCGCGAGGCATCCACGACGAGGGTTCCCCCGCGCAACACCCAGCCCCGCAACGCCTCGACCCGATCCCACGGAATGGGCTCGGGCGACGGCGGCGACAACATCAAGGCGTCGAACATCTCGAGGCCCTCGTGCCGATCGGGAATCTGGTCTACACGCAGCAGGAGCTGATGGTAAATGTATTCCTGGTCTTCATTTTCCGTTTTTTGTCCCGGCAGACCGCGCGGCGCCGTGCCAATGACGCCGAGCAGCGGCGTTGCCTCGGAGAGCACCTTCACGCGCTCGCGGACTTCCGCGATCCTTTTCCCGCGGAGAGTCTCATAGCGAACGACGATGCCGTTCGGCGCGCCGCACGGCGGCAGGTACAAGAAGACCGATTTCAGGGCCGCGGGCGGCAGCGGGAGGTCGTGCACGGCCCATGTGGACGGCTCGCCGGCAGACGCAAAAGCGGCGGCAATGCGCCCCTCCCGGTTAACATCGTCGTTGGTGACGATAATTTGCACCGGCGTCATAGCGTCCGGACGGACATAGCCGCCCGCGCCCGCGAGCACAGTCAACTGCATGTCGCCGTAGCTCGCAGAACCGACCAAAACGGCACACAACCAAACGAGTGGCCAAACCGGGTGCCAGCGCCGCATTTGTACACCTCCCATTTTCCCCGTTATGGTACCTGCCCCCGCGCGCCCAGTCAATGCGCACCGCTTACCCTACGTGAATACTACTCTTGAGGCGCGCCCTTATTCGGCCGTGGCCTGCGCGCAAAAACGCCTCCCATTTGACTTGTTTTTGGCGGGCATGGTAAGGTCAAGAATCCTTCGGAAACGGGGCTGATGCAGCCTGGTTTTGCCCGCGCTAGATGGGGCGCTCCCGGTGCCCTGAACTCGAAACCCGGGTCATGCGAGGTCGAATTCCCGCCCGAGGGCGTTTTATCCTTTAGTCAGGTTCGAGGCACGTGGTGTTGACGGCTGGGTCCTACTCAACGGGGTGCTGCCGAACCCGGTCAGGTCTTGACGGAAGCAGCCGTAGGTGGTTTTCCTCGTGTGCTGTAGGAGCGCCTGGCCCGAGCTAACGACCTCGAGGCCGTTCTGGGTACGCGTTCGACGGCGGGTGCGCGGGCGTTTCTCCATTTCTATCACGTCGATTCGAGGGCACGCATGGCGAAACCGAGTTATCTGGTGCTTGCGCGGAAATGGCGGCCGCAGACGTTCGACGAGGTGGTCGGTCAGGAACACATTACGCGGACGTTGCAGAACGCCATTCGCTCGGGGCGGATAGGCCATGCATTCCTGTTTGTCGGCTCGCGCGGGATCGGCAAAACGACCACGGCACGGATTCTGGCCAAGGCGTTGAACTGCGGCGCCGCGGACGCGCCCACACCCACGCCCTGTTGCGCGTGTGAGAACTGTCTCACCATTGCCGCGGGGAACAACATCGACGTCATCGAGATTGACGGCGCGTCGAACAACAGCGTCGACGACGTGCGCGAGATCCGCGAGCACGTGCGACTCGTGCCGTCGAGTTCCCGGTTCAAGATCTACGTCATCGACGAGGTGCATCAGCTTTCCCTGCCCGCGTTCAACGCCCTGCTCAAGACCCTCGAGGAACCGCCCCCCCATGCGGTATTCATACTCGCGACCACCGAGGTCCACCGGATACCCGCCACCATCATCTCGCGGTGCCAACGCTACGATTTCCGCCGGGTCGGCCTGAACACCCTGTGCGGCCTGCTCCGGCGCATCCTCGACGCGGAAGGGCTGGCGTGCAGCGACGAGGCGCTCTACGCCATTGCCCGGGCCGCGGACGGCGGCGTCCGCGACGCCGAAAGCATACTCGACCAATTGGTGTCGTATTGCCGCGACGAGATTACGTTCCAGGACGTGTTCGACGTGCTGGGCCTGGTCGACTGGCGGGTGTTGCACGCGCTGTGCCGCGCTGTGCACGACAAGGATGTAGCGAAACTGCTCGAGATTGTCGACGACGTGGTAGTCAACGGCAAGGACCTTGCACAGTTTGTCCAGGAGATCCTTCAGTTCTTCCGGAACCTGCTCGTGTGCAAGACGGACGAGCCCGAGAAGCTGCTGGCCCTACCCGCCGAGGAAATCGCCGAACTGCGCCAATCGGCCGAAAGGTTTACGTTGACGGAGATCATTCGGTTGATCGAGCAATTCGCCGAGCTGACCAAAGGGTTTGATTCGCAGCACGCCCAGCGCGTCGCGCTCGAGACGCTTCTAATACGGATCGCCACGGTGGCCATCGAGATCTCCGTTGACACCGTCCTCGAGAAACTGGTCCAACTGGGCCA
>DUZM01000126.1 GCA_013349485.1 Candidatus Hydrogenedentota bacterium
CGAGTTCGCGTACCCTCTCCACGTCAGGTTGGCTTTGTGGGGACTCCTTTTCGTTCTGATTGCCGCTACCGGTGTTTGCCTCTGGTTGTTGGCAGTGAGATCCTCTGCTTTTTACATCCCCCTTTTCTTGTGTATTGACGCTTGCATGAGCGCCGTCGATGCGATCGGGAAACGCCGACGGCGGTTCATTGTCGGTGAAGACTGTCTCGTTATAGTCATTGGTGGTCGTACGAGAGGTCTTCTATTTGATGAGATCCTGGTGGGTGAAACACGCGACGCTTCGGGCGCGCGCCAACTTGTGGTGCACGCGGACGGCGAACAACTTGTTCTCGACAAATCGCTTGGGCTCCTGATCGAGTCTATTCGAGCAAAGGTCAACGTGATGCCTGAGGAGCAGTGTCAACGCGACCTTTTCTTGCGCCATTTGCAGAGTGGCCACGCTTACGGTTGTCACGCGGCGCCTTCAGGCCTTCCGAAGTTCCTCGCGACGATGAGCCTGCTGGTAACAGGCGCCCTGCTGATTGCCGCGGGCCCCGAGGTGAGTGGCGTATTTTTTGCATGTGGCGTATCGTATGTCCTTATCGTCTTCGTCCTGGCGGAATTGTACGAGTGGCGATTCGCAGCCGACGTGCGTATCGATAGTGTCGGCATCCGAAGTTCTCGGCCTGGGAAACGTAAGTCAATTCCGTTTGACGACGTGCATTGGTTCGGAATTCGCAAGCGGCCATTGGGGCGTGCCCGGCTTGTTGTGCGTTCAAAGAAGTACACCATCAAGTTCCCGCCTGGGAATCGAGATACTTTTGCCATATGTGCAGCGCTCGAGCATTACTGCCCCGGCGCCGGCGAGGAGCTCGGGAATGCAGCCTCCTCCTCGTGAGACTTCTTGACGAACTCTCGTTGGCTCAGTGTCTTTCCTCTTGAAAAGAGATCAGGCCCACCTCGAGTTGGTGGCGGGCGTTGAAGAGGCGTCGGTAGGCCAAAAGTGCGGTCATGATGCAGCCGAAGGAAGTGGCGCCGGCGATCATGAACATGACGACGATTTGGTACTTAACGGCCTCGATGGGATTGGCCCCCGCGAGGATCTGGCCGGTCATCATGCCGGGCAATGCGACAATGCCTACGACCATCATGCTGTTAATAATGGGGATCATGCCGCGCCGGACGGCGTCGGCAAGCGGGTCGCGGCCGGCTTCCCAGCGGGTGGCGCCGTGGGCAAGTTCCATTTCGACTTCGCCGCGGCGTTCGACGAGCGATTCGAGCAGGTGGTCGAGACAAAGCGATATTCCCGTGAGGCCATTGCCGAGCACCATACCAAGGAGTGGGATGAAGTACTGCGGCGCGTACCACGGCCGTTTGCCGACGACGACGCCGGTGACAAACACGGTCGTCAGGAATCCGCAAACGACCAGGCTGACGAAGGCGCGCCATGTCGCGCCGTGAAACGTCCGGCTTGGCCGTTGGACGGCGGCGCGGCTGGCCGCGAGCACCATAACGAAGGCCACAGCGACCACGGCCACGAACCACTCGAGGTCAAAAACCCATTTGAGCACGTAGCCTATGAGCAGCAATTGAACGACGGTGCGCACTGCGGCGAGGGCGAGTCGGCGCTCGAGGTGGAGCCGCAACGCGAGGCTGACGCCTGCGGCCAACAGGATCAGGGCGGCGGCAATCGAGACGTCCGCCGCGCCAAGCGGTATGGCCCCTGACGCTTCAGGACTGTTCATGACGCGGCTCCTGGTTCGCAGCGCGGGGTCCGTTCATATTGGTTCGCAGATCGGTCATTGGAAGACGCCATTCAGGGGCCTGTTGCCGGTTATGCGTAACGACGACGGCCGCCAACCCGCGTTCGGTCGCTTCCTCGCGCAGCAGCACGTGTGCGGCCCCGGTCGCCGCCTCGTCGAGCGCGCTCGTCGGTTCGTCGAGCAATACCACGGCAGGCGCGAGGAGAAGCGCCCGGACAAGGCAAACGCGTTGCTGCTGGCCCACGGACAGCGCCCGGGCGCGTTGATCCCACCGGTCGGGTTCCAGGCCGAGTCGATCGAGTAAGGTCCGGGCACGCGCGGCGGGGAACCCGCCGTTCGCCGATTGGTACGAGAAGGGCCGTTTCAGGTTTTCCTCGACGGATCGGTCGAGCAACACGGGCTGTTGATCAACCAGAACAACGCGCCGCCGGTACTGCGGCCACCCGAACGCCGCGGGCGTGTGCCCATCCAAGTGAATTGTGCCAGAAAGTGCATCGAGGAGCCCGGCGACGGTTCGGAGCAGGGTGGTCTTGCCGCAGCCGGACGGCCCGGTTACGGCAACGAGTTCTCCAGGCGCTGCGGTCAAGTTAACGCCGGTTAAGATGGCCCCGCCTGCCGCGCCGACGGCCAGATTGCGGACCTCGAGTCCTGCGCCCGCCATGGTTGTTCAGCTTACGAGTCCCTTCAGCTCATCTTTAATGTGCGTGAGCACAGGTTTGAGGATGCCCTTGACGGTGACGACTTCGGTTAGCAGGCTGCGCGCGGCGATGGCGGCAATCTGCGTCGTGGTCAACGGTTTCTCTTTGCTGAGATCGTTGCGTGTGAACGACACGACATTCAGCGATACCGGCGGCGAGGGGATGATATTGCTGCTCAACTGGACTTTGGCGTCTTTGCACACGAGTTCTTCGATACGAAACGACCGGGGACTCTTGCGTACGCCTTCGCGATCCTGCGGCTCAGCGGCCTTGGCCGCCCGCTGGGCGAGTATGCCGAGATTAGTTCCCTTGGCGAGCTTGTAGCGTAAGTGGATCTCGCCGTCCTCAAGCAACAGGCGCTCGAGCGTGGGCGTCTCAGACAGCAGCGAGTTGAGGCGGCATTCGACCACGATACGGCCGAAACGGACGGCATGACCTTTCTTGAACGGTTCGGGATTGGCCACGGCCAGCCCTTGAATCTCGAGGGTCCTTCTTACAGGCGAGAACGACACGCCCTCGATAGTCGTCTCGCTGCCGAAGGCGTCGCTCAGATGACGTTCGATGGTGGGTTTAACAAATCGCGCCGTGTGGGTACCCAGGAGTAGCGCGCACACGGCCACCAGTATCAAGACCCCGCCAACGAGGACGACGGCAGTTTTCAGCACCGCTCTCATGCGTTACGCCCTGCCGTCATTTGAGGTGCGTCGCCATGTCGCGCAACTTCTCAAAAAGTTCGCTGAAACCTAAGCGCAGCAACTGAAGCGCTTCTTTTTCATCCCTGGGATACCAGGTTCTCTCGGGTTCGGGCGGCGGCGCGATGCCCGGCCACTCGAAGCAGAACTTCGAGTCGAAGCCCTCGAGGACCAGTTTCACGGACAGGGTCTTGGCATCGATAACCGGTTCGTCCAGCCACAAGTCCTTTTTCGGAAAGATAACCAGATTCGTGCGGCGGTACAGTTTCAGTGCTTCCCGCGGCTCCATTTCTGCCGTGGTGCCGATGACCGTCTGGATGGGCTTGGTTCTGTCGCCGTCGGGCGTCTCGAGGTAGATATCGGTGTTGCGGAAACCAACGACGTCATAGGCTATGCTCGTAGTGGCAAAAACCGACTCGACGTGACACTCGAAAATGTAGAAGCTCGCCGTGATAAGCTCGGCAGCCGTCTCGAGATAAGGGTCGACCGTTTCTCCGGCCTCGGCGGCGCTCGCGCGCTTAAACGCCGCCACGTCGCCGTCTACCCAAACCGCATACGAGCTTGGCGCAAAAAGCGTCGGATACTTTCCCTCGACGCGCTGAATCGGGGCGACATGGGTCGCCGGGATGAACTCGACAGGTCGTACCTCGAGCAAGGGCTCGGGCGCTTCCTCTTTTGTTGTTTGGCATGAAACAGCGGCAAGCGCCACCAACGGCAAAACTAAAGCACCCATATACACTCTCATTCATCCCCTCCCTCGGCGTCTTTGGGCGCCGGGCTTTTCAGCACCTCGACTTCGGGGCGTTTCCGGCGCCGGACCCTCGCATCGAGCGCGCTTTCGCCGTTCTCCCCGCCCAAGCCGTGACTGCGCAGCACCAGTTGGCCATCCGGGGACACCATGCGCACGATACCGGTCGGACGGACCTTCTCATCGATCCACACCTCGAACTCCCGCTCCCCTTTCGTCACCACGAACCGCTCGGCGCGGATTACGCCTGCGGGGGTCGTGACGTCTTCTTCCCCGAGCGATTCTCGCGTAACGGCCTCGGACTTCTTCTCTTCGTCATCACCGTCATCATCGGGCGGTTGTGCCGTGGGCGTTACGTCTTGGACAGGCTCGGGTCCGTCCTTAAGAAGGACTTTTTCTATGTTTTTTGGTTCCGTGGCGGGACCCGTCAACAGCATCTTATAAACGGACGTGTATCCCACGTCCGGGACAAGTTCGAACTCGATCCACCAGCCGGTCTTGCGCCCGACTCTTTCCTTGCCCACGACGGCGTGTCGGAACGTGTACAGTCTGGCGCCCCGGTTGTCGAGTAAATCGTACCAGGCCCATTGGCCGACCTTGGGTTTCACCAGTTTGCCGGCCAACACGTCCGTGACCACGTTCTGCGCCCGCGCCGCAGCGCCGACAACGGCGCCGAGCAGCAGAAGCAAGACGAACCGTTTCATGAGCCCCGTCTCCACGCCGATCTATCCGGCAAGCTCCATCCTAGCACAGCCCCGCCCGATTTTCACAACGGACTGCCCGTTGAACGGATTGGGGATACGGGATATAATGGATACGTCGTGGTCAGGATCGATTGTCTGACGTACTGAGGAGAGCTTTAATGTTTGGCTCGTGGGGCATAGGAGAGCTGTTAATCGTTCTTGCGATTGTGCTTCTGCTGTTCGGCGCAGGCAAACTGCCGCAACTCGGCAGATCCCTGGGGGGCTTCATTTCCGAATTCAAAGAGAGCACGAAAAGTAAGTCCAAGGACGAACAGGCCGAAAAGAGCCAGGAAACAGAAACGGAGTAGGCTCTCATCCCCGGCAGGGGACGCGGTCCGAAACAGTTTCCGACCCCGTTGACGCCCGCCTATCAGCGCATGTCGTACTCTTTCATCTTGCGATAGAGCGTCCGCAGCCCGATGCCAAGCATCTTGGCACAGGCTTCTTTGTTGTAGCCGCAGACCTTGAGCGTCTCCGCAATCATAATCCGCTCGACGTCGCGCATGGACGTGCCGGTGGGAATGCGCACTTCGCCGACCTCGGGCGCGGTGCTGTGGCGGAGATGTTCCGGTACATCGTTGACGTCAAGAGGCCGTTCCGTCCGCGCCATAACCACCATGCCTTCAATGATATTTTTCAGTTCGCGGACGTTTCCCGGCCAATTGTAGCGGGCGAGAAGGTCCATGGCGTTGCGCGTGATGCCGCGAACTTCCTTGCCGTGCGCCGCGCATGCCTCCCCAATAAACCGATCCACCAGCAACGGGATATCCTCGCGCCGGGCCCGCAACGGGGGCGCCTCGATGGCCACCACGCGAAGCCGGTAATAGAGGTCGTTGCGGAATTGGCCTGTCTCCACCATTTGCTCGAGCGGGCGATTGCTGGCGGCTATAAGGCGGACGTCGACCGAAAGGGTTCGCGAATCTCCGAGCCGTTCGAATTGTTGGTGCTCGAGTACCCGCAGGAGTTTCGATTGAAGCGCGGGGCTCAGTTCGCCCACCTCGTCAAGGAAGAGCGTCCCGGTGTCGGCCACTTCGAACCGCCCTTGCCGCGGCTTGACGGCCCCGGTAAACGCGCCCGCCACGTGCCCGAAC
>DUZM01000117.1 GCA_013349485.1 Candidatus Hydrogenedentota bacterium
ACGGGCGACGAGCCCGACGACGGCATTCCGGTCCTGCTGGAGGACTGGATCAAGAAGGACGGGCTGGACTGTCTGAAGGTGAAGCTGCGCGGCAACGACCCCGCCTGGGATTACGACCGCCTGCTGAAGGTCGGCAACCTGGCGATCGAACTGGGTTCGAACTGGCTGACGGCCGACTTCAACTGCACCGTGGAGGACCCGGCCTACGTCAACGAGATTCTCGACCGGCTTGTCGTCGAGCACCCTCGCATCTACGGCATGATCCTGTACGTGGAGCAGCCCTTCCCGTACGAGCTGGAAGAGAACCAGATCGACGCGCACAGCGTCTCCGCCCGAAAGCCGCTCTTCATGGATGAAAGCGCGCACGACTGGCACCTGGTCGGGTTGGGGAGGGACCTCGGCTGGACCGGCGTAGCCCTGAAGACCTGCAAGACGCAGACGGGGGCTTTGCTCACGCTCTGCTGGGCGAAAGCGCACGGCATGACGCTCATGGTGCAGGACCTGTCCAACCCGATGCTGGCTCAGATTCCGCACTGCCTGCTCGCCGCGCACGCGGGCACGATTATGGGCGTGGAAACGAACGGGATGCAGTTCTTTCCGGCCGCATCCAAACCGGAAGCGACCGTCCATCCGGGTCTTTATAGACGCAGCGACGGCTGTGTGGACCTCTCCAGCCTCAGGGGGCCGGGTTTCGGGTACCGTATCGAGGAGATCGATCGGGAACTGCCCGAACCGGAGATCTGAGTTCGCACACGCAGACGAAATCCGGATTTGGCGCGTTCGCAGTACAGACAACCGGGCGTCCGGCGCTTCGCTCGCCGACCGATCACTTTTCGGTGGCGGTGGCCATTTCCACCGGAACAGAGACCGGCCGGTCGGGCCCGATGGCTACGGTGTTGCGCGGAGCGGGCGGCGCATACGAATCCGGGTCGGCGAAAGGGGACAGGCGCTTAATCAGGCCGAACCAGAGTATGCCGACGATCAGAGCCAGCAGGAATGCAACCGCCATCCCCTTCACCACGCCGCACACCATAACTTGCCTCCCCACGGGCGAATCACTGGTTCCTTTCCCGTCGACTGCGCCCATCTTGCAGACGACGAAAGCAACCCCTAATTGAACATTAGTATATCTCGTAAAACGAGTTATGTCAACTAAAAAGCCGTTCCAACTTGCCGGCTACTGCAAAACGGTGCGCTGAAGCTGTTCGAGAAAGCGCTAAGCCGGTCCATTCATAGACTATTCAGTCTGGGCTTCCGAGGGCTCCGGCGGCGTTTCTTCGGCCGACTTAGCCGCGCCTTTCTTGCCGAACATGTAGCCGATGTAAAAAACCGCCACAATGGCAACGATATGAACAACCCACCACCCTAGCCCTAGAAAATGGAATGTCTCCGGCAGCATCTCTTTTCCGTTCGCCAATATAAAGCTCGTCACGCCTTGCTCCCTTCCCAATGCTCCGCCTGATCGGCCCTATGGTGATCCGGTCGGCAGCCTTCCGCCGACTCTATTCTCGTTCGAGTATAACCTCAATTGCCTTTATCGCGAAGGAAAAAATCCACGGAAATCGAGCCAATCTTCCCCGTGCCGCTGTCCCACCAAATAGTGACCGCCGTTCTTGGCCGACTGAGGGTCCGGCGCCGGCGCTTTGATCAAAGGCTGAAGCGTTCGTAATGGATTCGTCCGGAGTCGACGCCCAGAGACCGCAAGTAACGCAAGACCTTCCGCATCATGGGAGGAGGCCCGCAAAGGTAGACGTGCGCATCCTCCAGGAACGCGCCGGCGTGCTCTCCGATCTTCTCCTCGGTGAGCCAGCCGCTGGGCCCCGTCCAATGCTCGTCGGGCTTGGCCAGAACGTGGACCACAGTAATGTTATCGGGGAGCGCGTCAAGCTCGTCCCGGAAGATGATGTCACGTTTCTCGTTGTTGCAGTAAATCAACAAGGCCGGTCGGTCGTCCCCTGTGTCGCGCATGAATCGGAGCATGCTCACGATCGGCGTGATGCCGACACCCCCGGCGAGAAATAGGAAGCGGGGAGCGTCTTCATGGACCAGGCTGAAGCGTCCGAAGGGGGCTTCGACCAGGGCCGTGTCGTCCGGCTGCGTGCGATCGATCGTGTTCGTAAAATCCCCCGATTGTTTGACGGTCGCCTTGAGCGTTTTCTCGGTGGGCGAAGCCGCGATGGTGAAAGGATGCTCTTCGGAACGGCGACCGGGGCGGCGGAGTTTCAGAAACATGAACTGGCCCGGATCCCAACGGAAACCCTCATGACCGACGGGCTCCATTCGGAGCGTGAAAGTATCGTGGGTTTCCGGCGACACGTCCGCCACACGGTACTTCCGTCGCCCGAAGAACGGCGCGTAGAGATTCCGCCAAAGGAAGAGTCCGCCAGCCAAGGCGAGCAGGGCCCAGAAATAGACCCTCAATGTGGTGTGCTGGGTATCCGATGGCATGGCCAAGCCGTGAACGAATCCCAGCACGACCAGTCCGATGGCGCCCTTGTGCAGGACGCGCCAGACCTGATAGTCGATGAACAGGTCTTTGCGGGCCAGGGCTGCGCCGACCACGCCGAAGAGGAAGACCCAGGCCAATTGACCAATCCCGAGACGCCAATTGGCCCAGGGTTGGAACAACATGAAGGTTTCTCGACCCGCGGCCAAGAGTATGGGGTGAGCCGCCAGCAGTAGGCCGGCCACGACCGCCATGTTACGGTGGAACCCCGTGACTCTGTCGATTCCAAAGGGCCGATCGAGCCACTTGAGACGCGCGGTCAGCGCGACCTGCAGCGCCAGCAGGGAGAACCCGGTGAGGGCACAGAAACGCCCGATTTCCACCAGGGCGTGCGACGACCAGGAGTCCCTCAGTGCCGCCGCCAGCGTGGCGGGCAGAAGGACCAGGACGGCATATACGGCGTACCATGAGAATCGTTGAAAGGCGCGGTCCGGCCTTCCCCCTGTTTCGGCGCGCCCTGCGTCCGAATCCCCCTGATCGGCGGGGCCCGATTCGAGTCCGCCGGTATCGTTTTCCTGTGTTGCCATTTCAAGGCTCCCATTCGTATTTGGCGACGTGACATCTTCCGGTCCCCTTTGTACCATACGCGGTCAACAGGAGGAAGCAAATTCCCGGCCGCCGGGTAGCCCCGCGGTTCACGGTTTTCCAGAGAACGCCACATTGCGCGAGGTCCTTCCGTCTGCGGTTTTCCTATGAGTTTCGAGTACACTTCGATATATCTTGACGATCCGATCGTCGAGGGCCGTGCGCTCGACGTTTTCGAGCCTGGCAAAGCCCGGCGGGAATTGGCGCTTTTCTTCGTTCACGGGGGCGGTTGGCGGGGCGGATCACGCTCGGGCTCCCACGCCCTGATGCGCGCCTTCAACGCCGAGGGGTTCGTCTGCGCGGCCACGGACTATCGGTTGGCGGGGGTCCACATTCTCGACCAGTTGACCGACGTCAGACACGGATACGATGCCTTTACCGGTTACCTGGCCAGACATGCTCTACCCCGACAGGTCGCCGTGTTCGGGTCGTCGGCCGGGGCGCACCTGGCGGCGTTGCTGGCTCTTGCGGTGCCGGGGCAATGCGGCGAATCGCTTCGATTCCACCGAAAAGAACTGGAGAATGACTGGCAGTCACCGGTCGGCGCGATCCTGAGTTGCGGACCGGTTACCTTCGAACCGTGGGAGGACATCTTTCCCCATATATGGATTAGCATGCAGGACATAGTCGGCGTGCCATATGCCGACGCCCCCGAAGCCTATAGGCGCGTTTCTCCCATCGAGTACGTCGGTTCCGAGAGCCCGCCCTGCTTTATGGTCTGCGCCGAGAACGAGCATATGTTCCCCTTCGATCAGACCATGCGGTTCGTCGAGAAGATGCGCTCGTTCGGAGGAATCGCCGAACACAAGGTCTATCCGCGGACGGAGCACGGTTTCCTCTACGACGTCGTCCGGCGGCAACAGAAAGAGGCATTCAGCGACATCATTGCGTTTTTGCAGACGTTGATCGGCGGCGACACGGAAAGATCGTCAAAAGCGAGCGCCGTCTAGTTCTCGCCGCAATCCGTGCCGGTTATTCCGCCTCGACGTCGATCTTGCCCGCCACGTCGAACTCGTGCCACACGGCAAGGGGCGTGTGTTTGAAGTACTGATGATCCGTGGTGACGTAGCTGCGGAACGTCTCGGGGAAATACCAGTTGAACGCCATCATATCGGGGTAGGCGCGGCCGCCATGGGACTGGCCGTCGTTCCGGCCCTGGGTATGCCAGACGATCTTCTGCTGCGGATCCCCGAACCATTGGAGGTGCCCATCGCCGTAAAGAACATTGTATCCGGACTGGTGGCATCGAAGTCCATAGCCGGCAACGCCGCGACTGTTTTCAATGTCGCCAAGCCAGGCGAAACCCGTGTGGACACCCAGCGCGTCGTACGTGGTGCCCTTGCTGAAGGTGTCCGCCACCATGGCGCGTCCGTTGGCCTCGCGTGGGGTGCGGAAGAGGGGTTGATTGATGCGGACTTTCACCTTGGGACTGGTGCCCGGCAAAGTCGCTGTTTCCGTATCGTCCTGCCAGACGTGCCAGGGAGCCCAAATCCCCAGCGGAGCGCCGCGATAGGCGAAAGAACTGAGGGCGACGGCCATCTGCGTCCAGGCATTGTTATAGGCCGGGAACTGCGAATAGTCGCCGTACATCAGCGCCTCCCCGTCCGTGCCGCCGATCGTTTTCCACGCACCGGTCGTGCAGGCCGGCCACTGGGAATGGATGCGATAGTCGCCGAGCACGTACTTGTCGCCCGCGGCATTGCCGCCCTCCATGCTTGGACAATAGAGAGCGAGCACATCGGGCATGTAGCCGCAGGTGACCAGATATCCAAGTCCTTGCGGCGCGCAGTTGAGTTGTCCGGGAAGCCACGTCTCTCCGGACGCGGGCCCGCCGTTCGACCAGCCGTTTTTGCGGCCCATGGCGATGGTGCGCCATTGGGTCGTGAACGTATAGTCCGTTCTAACGGGTTCGTCTCCGGGCCTCCCTCCGAAATAGCACTCCGCGTTCGCATAGGGATATTTGTGGACCGCCGGCGTGTGGTGGGAACCCGCGCTGTGGCTCACGCCACAAGTGCCGGGGGTCCAAGTGATGCCGTCGCTTCCCTCCAGGCCGGTTTCGGTAAAACACCATCCGAATTCGCCGGGTCTCACGACGGGGGTGCCCGTCCAGCTCGGGTAATACTCGCCATAATCGCCGTTGTACATGGTGAGTCCCTTGCCGACTTGAGAGAGACTGTTCGAGCATGTCGACCGACGCGCCTTCTCCCGGGCAGCGGCCAGAGCCGGCAGGAGCATTGCGGCGAGGATGGCGATAATCGCCACGACCACGAGCAGTTCGATAAGCGTGAAGCCAAAAATGCGCCGAAAACGATCGAAAAACATGGCCATACCTCCAAGTAAAGTTGTGCCCGCGCCCCCACCATTGCATTGCCTCCTTTCTTATTTATAGGCCAAATCCTACTGAACGTCAAGGAAATACCCCAAAAAGTAACCGACTTGTTACATGCCATGCGACGAATAGGGCTCTGATCTGAAAAACATACGCATTCGATTACGATAAAGAGCTCCCCTCCACTCGATATCGCAATCCTAATCGTAATCTGGATCGGCCGTCCCAGCACTCGATTAGGACTGCGATGAAGATTACGATAAAGATCCCCGCCAACTCGTAATCGTAATC
>DUZM01000288.1 GCA_013349485.1 Candidatus Hydrogenedentota bacterium
CCGCCAACACACGTAGCACCCGTCCCTCGGGACGGGTGAGGATTGAAACTGATACACAGAAACTCCAAAAGGCGCGCGAGATCGTCGTAGCACCCGTCCCTCGGGACGGGTGAGGATTGAAACCGAAGAAGTCGCCCAATTCCGCGCCGCCCTAATGTGTAGCACCCGTCCCCCGGGCCGGGGGAGGATTGAAGCTCAGCGTATCCGTGTCTCTGTGCGAGAGCCTTTGAGCGGCAGCCCCGTTGGCGCGTCACAGGTCGATCACGTCGAGGCCGGGAATGGACGATTCGAGCGGGACGGTTTCGATATGGGTGGCGCCGAGCTTGGCGAGTTCGTAGCGGACTTTGGCCAGCGGTAGTCCGGGATTGCCCACGTCCATTTGTACGCTGAACTCGGTGAAATTAATGCCTTCGTTCATGGTCGGTTCATCCGCGAACAGGCGGTTGGCTTCGAGATACTCGATAATGCGCGGCGCAGTCTCCTTTTTGGCGTTAAAGAGCAGCAAGACCTTGTCCTCCGCAAAGACGGATCCGTAGAGGTTAAGCAACAGCATCCGGGCCATGTCGTATTTCGTCGGATTTTCCTTGACGGTCGGATTGACCCAGACGCCGGTTTCCGACGTCATCAGTTCATCCACGACGGTCAATCCATAGTTCGCGATAGCGCTGCCCGTCTGGGTGATCTCGACGCCGAAATCAACGGACGCATTCACCACCTTGGCTTCGGTCTTGCCCCACGTCTCGTATATCACCACGCCCGAATCGATGCGGGGCGGCGTCTTGAACTTCTGTACCGAGAACGCGTTATGCGAGTCGCCGTACCCCAAAGCTTCGGCTTTTGTGCGGAACCAGTCCAGGGTGATGTAGGGCATCTCCGACACAACGGTCACCAGTTGCCTCTCGGCGAGCAGCTTCTTGAACCAGTCGTCGCATTTAAGGCCGCTCACGTCCGCCTTGCGAATAACGACAATCCGCACGTGCCCGCGGCCGAGACTGAGGACTTTCTTGAGTTCAATGGCCCGGCCGTATTCGTACTTGAATTCGAGCGCCCGTTCGCGGATCCAATCGTCCCCGCCGATGGCCAGGTCGATCTCGCCCAAGGCCAGTTGCGCGCCGAACTCCTGCGGCCTGCCGTCCCATCCTACAAGAAAGGTCGTGATGGGGAACGTTGTTGGCCCGCCCTTGTCGTATCCTTGGGTTTGAAACCCCGCGTGTTTCAGCAGCGCGACCAGATTCCCGCCGCGCGACGCATCCGCCAGCGACCCCGCCGGCATGCCCACAATCAGTTTGTCGTCGTTCATTGTTTGGTTCCTGGTTCTACTCGTTTTTCAACCGGGCTTTTCTGCCGAGATACCCGCCGTGGTGCCGGAGGCCGTAATCGTGCCGGGTAACGCCCTTCAGTTCCATCAGCGCAAGCGCCAGGCCGTCGCTGATGGCCAACATGACGCCGATGCTTGCCGACGGCGTCAACCCCAGCGGACACGGTTCCCGGATGACGCCCATGTCGATGATAATGTCGCTGAGCCTGCGTAATTCCGAGTCCGGGTGGGACGTGACGCCGATAATGGTTTTCAGCCCGATGTGCCTGCCTAGTTCGAGCATCTCGACCACTTCACGCGTCTTGCCGCTCGTCGAAAACGCCACAATACAGTCGTCTTGCCCCACCAACCCGAGATCGCCGTGCGCCGCTTCCCCCGGATGGATGAACACGGCCGGCGTGGCCGTCGAGCTGAGCGTCCCCGCGAATTTCCGCGCCACGTGGCCCGCTTTTCCCATACCCGTTGTCAGCACCTTTCCCTCGCAGTCTCGAAGGGCGTACACCGCCTCCTCGAACGCGGCGGTCACGCGAACCGACTTGATGGCCTCGGCTTCCTTCTCGAGCACCTCTTCTATCCGTCGCCTAATGTCCATTGCTTCCTTTACTTGAGCGCTTCAGCGGCCGGCCTTGTGCGCAACATGATCTTCCCATACCACGATGAGCAGGCGGCGTTTCCTTTTGCGCCATTGCGAGGAGCGACCTCGCCGCAATGGCGGCTGCCGGAAATCCATTGTTTGGCCCAAGTGACGGAGCAAACCCATCGAACACCACATTACAGCACATGACGAAAGACCATGTACGCTTCCGCGGCGTCCAGGGACACCTCGCGGCCACGGACCCGGGCGATGTATTCGACGTTTTGCACGCTCGAGTGGTGCACCGGCTCGCGCATTTGCGAGCGGTGCATCGACAATGCGCGCAGTTTGTCCTCCAGGAAATCCGAAATGTCCACGTAGAAATTCGGATGAAACTTCTCGCGTTCGAGACTCCAAAACAGCGACGTGTTGTCGTACCCGATGACCAGCGGCTGGAACGGCTTGACGCTCGGGACGCCCGGCCGCGCCGCCGTGAACGCCGCACGAAACACCGCCTCATGATCCTGGTTGTACGACGACGTGGGGATGGCCAGTATCGTTGGTTTAAGTCGATCGAGCGCCAGTTTGCTCTCCCGCTCGAACTTAGCGATGAGTTCTCTGCGGGGAATCATGTCCAGGCGCAGGTGCGTTTCCGCGTCCCGATACAGGATATCCCAATCGTCCACCCGAAGAAATTCCATCACCTGGGCCAATTCCTCGGCGCGCGTGCTGCCCGCGACGATGCCGCCGGTCCCGTTATAGTGCTTGAGGTCGCCCACCGAACAAACCAAAACGTACACTTCGCCGCCCAGACGCTTGATCCGTGCCATAGTCCCGGCGCACCCGAAGCATTCATCGTCCGCGTGCGGCGCGATAATTAACAGGCGCTGCCTCGAGAGATACTCATCTTGAGGTGTCAAGGCCCTTCTCCTCGATCAGTTCTTCATATAAGCCTTCAATACGCTCAACCATCCGCCCCAAACCATAGTTGGGCACAACAATGCTCCGGGCTTTTGCGCCCATGGCAGCGCGCCATGCCGGATCGCGCCCCAAGGCCACCACAGCGACTACGATGGACGCCGCGTCTCGCGGCGGCACAAGAAGTCCCGTCGTCCCGTCGTCAACGATGTCCGGGATGCCGCCCACATTGCTCGCCACAACGGGTGTCCCCGCCGCGCCCGCCTCGAGAACGACACGTCCCATGCCCTCGTTTAAGGACGGCACTATGCACACGTCCATGGCGGCCATCAACTCGGCCACGTCGTCCCGAAGGCCCAAGAACTGAAAACGCTCGCCGAGGGCCGCGGCCTGGGCGCGAAGCTCGCGCCCAAGCGACCCGTCGCCCGCGAGCACAAACCGCGTCTCCGGAAGCGCCGCCGCAATCGACTGCGCCGCGGTCACAAAATACGAAAATCCCTTGATCGGTTCAAGGCGGCCTATCCCCCCTACAAGAAAGGCGTGCCGCGGACAACCCAGACCCCGGCGAACCTCCTGGCGGCGCGCCCGGGCCGCGTCGTACCCGTCAAAATCGACTCCGCTGAAGATCGATACGTATTGCTCGCGCCGGCCGATGCCTTCAGCAAGGTGTTGCTCGATTCCGCCCGCCGTCAGCGCAATGATGCGATCGGTTCTGCGCGCCGCATGCCGTTCCATCCACACAAACAGCCGCGTCAGCCATCTCGGGAAATACCCATGAAATATGTTTCCGTGCGGCGTGTGAACCACGATAGGCACACGCGCGCGCGCCGCCGCGAGCCGGCCGATGAAGCCCGCCTTCGATGTGTGGGTGTGCACAATGTCATACTGCTTCCGTTTGAAAAGGCGCGTCAAACGGCCCAGCGCAAGCCCGTCGCGCATCGGCGCCGCCGAACGCACCAACATGGGTTCGCGAATGATAGGGATACCGGCCGCTTGGATCCGCCCCTCGATCGTGCCTTCGCGGCCCGACGTCGGCCCGCTGATTAAGTCTACCTCGAACCGACTGCGGTCGGCCAGCCGAGCCGTATGAAACGTGTTTTCCTGCGCGCCGCCTTTACACAGTCGCGTAATAACATGGGCTATCCGGATCCGTTTCATGCCCGCGCCTCGACTTCCTCGAGCAACCGTTCCGTGAACGTCGACCAATTCAGTTCCGCCTCGACGCGTCGCCGGCCGTTCTCACCCAGCCGGCGCGCCCACGCCGGATCGGACATGATCGAGATCATCGCCTCCGACAACGCTTCCGAATCCTCCGGTTCGACCAGCAGCCCCGTCTCGCCCTCGAGCACCGCGTCCACCACGCCGCCCGAGCGCCCGGCGACAACCGGTTTCCCGTGGGCGTGGCACTCCGCAAAAACCAAACCAAACCCTTCTACCTGGCCGCCCTTTCGGGCGCCCGTGGGCAACGCAAAAACCTCGCACAATTCGTACAGCGCAGCGACTTCCTCGTCAGCAAGGCGCCCGGGCAAAATTATATGGTCTCGCACCCCGAGGGTCATCGCCTCCCGCGTAACCACTTGCATGCAGGGCCCGCGCCCTACCATCACGGCAACCGCGTTCGGGAACCGCGCAATAATCTTTGGCAGCGCGCGGACCAACGTCACATGGCCCTTCCGCGCAACAAACCGGCCCACGGCAAGAATGACCCGACTGCCGTCCAAGGCAAACTTCGCGCGCACGTCCGCAAGCGTCTGTGCCGAACAGGGCTCCGAAGGCGTCGCGCCCGGCAGAACAACCGCCATTTTCGAGTTCGGCACGCCGAACGCGACCAGCCGGCCCCGCGTATACGCGCTGATGGCGACGACCACCCGCGCCCCGACGTAGATACGCCGCAACAACCACGCGAACGGCGCAATACGCCGAAACTTGAGAAACTCATACGCGTACGCGAAACCCACGTAGGGTCTCTGCCAGATGCGCTTTGCCAGCCACCCAAGGAGCCCGCCGTAGGCAATGTTGATCGCCAAGATAAGGTCCGACTCCCGAAGATACGGCCACGCGGCCACCAGCATCGGAAAGAAACGGAACCAGCCCAGTCCGTACCCGCGAAAGCGAACTATCCTCGGCCCCTCGCGCCGATCGAACGCTTCCATGCCTGCAAAATGCGGCGCCACCACCGTCACGTCGTGACCTCGCCGGGCCAATTCCCGCGACACCTGCAACGCTACCGTAGCAATGCCGCCCTCAATGGGCGGGTAATCCGCAGTCGGGATAAGAATCTTCACCGCTTAAGCACCACATAATCGCCGATCACCAGCGCGTCCATGCCCGTGGAATAGAAGCATCGAACCGCATCGGCTGGCGAGTTCACAATCGGTTCGCCCATCACGTTAAACGACGTATTCAGCACCATCGGAACGCCCCGGCGTTTCTCGAAGGCCTCGATAAGGCGATAATAGCGCGGATGGACTTCCCTCGATACGGTTTGCACGCGGGCCGTACCATCCGCGTGCGTTACAGCGGGGATCGTATCCCGTTTGCCCCGAACCACGGGATAGACAAACAACATGAAAGGCGATTGGACACAACCCGCGAAGTATTCCCCCGCCTTCTCTTCGAGAACGCTCGGCGCAAAGGGGCGAAACTCCTCGCGATGCTTCACGTACGTGTTTATCAGGTCTTTCATCTCCGGCCGCGTGGGATCGGCCAAGATGCTCCGCGCCCCCAACGCCCGCGGTCCAAACTCCATCCTTCCCTGGTACCACCCGACAATGTTACCAGCCGCAATCAGTTCCGCGGCGCGCTCCTCGACGGCCTCGGGCGTTTCGTACGGGATCTTGGCC
>DUZM01000201.1 GCA_013349485.1 Candidatus Hydrogenedentota bacterium
ATACTGTAGCGCCCGCGATGTCGCCACCCGCCGCGTTGATGGCGTTCACCTCGGCGTGCGGCGTACCGGCCTTCTCGTGGTAACCCTCGCCGAGGACTGCGCCGTCGCGCACAATGACACAGCCCACCATCGGATTTGGGCTGGTTCGGCCTCTCCCTTTTGCGGCCAACTCGATGGCGCGTTGCATATGTATTCTATCGTCCGGCATCGTCTCCGCCGTCCTGAAGCGCCCACAAAGTACCGGGCTTCACCATCTGCTTGATGGCTTCGCCACCCCGATCTTTTCCCAAGCAATCGTGATTGCCGCAATCGTGATTGCCGCAATCTCGATTGCCGGCATCGTCTCCGCCGCCAAGACTACTCAGAAAAGAAAACGCCCCGAACGGCATACACCTTCCGGGACATAACGTACATTCTCGGCTATCTTCTCCCGTCCGGACTTTACCGTCGGCCCCGGAATTTCGCCGGGTCTGCGCCGAAGCGCTCGCGGGCTTTCACCGCCGGTAGGGAATTGCACCCTGTCCCGAAGACGCATGCTATTCGCTTCACCTTGATGTGATCTTATCAACCACCGGTACGCGCTGTCAACGTGTGGTCCAGCCACTGTAGGCCAGTCAAACAAAACCTCAACTCAGACGAGACAGCGCGCCTGGCCCCTCAAGTAAAAATCGTTGAAGAAGAATAATTGAATGGCTTGACGGGCACAACACAATGTGGTAACCTAACAACACAAGTAGTCTACACTTTAGAGCGGACAATAGAGGGAGATTGAGGCTATGTGTAATCGGAAGGGATTACAACCAGTAGTCCTTGGACTGATCACGCTCCTATGGGTATTCACGGCCTTCTTTTCGGGCTTGTCGGAAAGCGCTGTCGATTATGCCGTTGTCGGAGATGCCGATCTGTCGCTAATCTTTGGCGGCGTTGCCTGTGGCGAAAAATGTGACTTCGGGAGTTGTGCGACAGCTTACCCTTACTTTCCCGGCGAAAACTGTGATTATGACGCGCAGGAAGAGTGTATCGGCACATGTGACGCCTACTGCGACAATGATACACAGAACTGGACCGGTTGCAGGCTTTCGGAGACTTCCGGGGAATGCCAAAGCACAAATCCGTTAGGTGAGAACTGGTGTCCGGAGTTCTTTTGCACGGACGGGAGGGACAGGATGGAACCTGACGACGACGAATGCGCTGAGACGCTTTGGGGCTGTAAATGCACGTGGGACTGCATTTACGACGGCTGCGTCTAGTTCTTGACACCTTCCTTCTCCCGGAACGGTGTGCCCCGGGGCCTTGCACGATTTATCATGGTGGTGCAGAAGGCTGGCGCCCTGATTATGGAGGCCAAGGAGATCCTGTATGCTTGATGTCTGCCGCCGATACTTCACTGTTCCGTTTGCCGTCTGCGCGGCGGCGTTCGGCGCGCCGGCACTCGACCTGGCGAATGACGCGGAAGCGATCCGGGACGTCTTGGTGGCGAGGGCGGACAGCGTTGCGAGCTTCAGCGGAGCGTATGTGACTACGCACATCGTGGAGGGCAGCGACCCTTTCAAGGTGTGGCGCGAGATGCAGTTTTCGGGCCCGGACGTGTATTGGCATAGTGAGTGGACGTATGTGAACGGGGATCAAAGGGCGTTAACCGTTGCAGAGCTGAACGGCGTCATCACAAGCCTCGATGTCCGCCGTTACGATGACAAACCCGCCCCGCCGCCTTCCGGCCAGATCGGCCGCAGCCGGTGGCCCTACCCGGTTGGCACCATCCTTGAGCCGCGACATCTTATTGGCTACACTCTGGGCAGGCCGTTGGCCGATGCTCTAGACGAAGGCGAACTTGTTGTGAGAACTGAAGGCGATTACACGGTTCTCACGGTATTGATCCGCCACAACCATTACCGCCTTGATTGCCATCTTGACGACGAGTACCGATTGATTCGCATCGAGGGCGGCCTGATTCCCAAGCAGTCCCTCGCGGAGAAAGTGATTCGTGAACGCGGGGTGGGACTGCTTGACCTTTTCCGGCCCAAACAGATCCGGGAGTTCTCCGACTATGTAGTCATCAATGGGATTGACTTTCCTTTGCGCTTGAAGCGGACCACACTGCGCATCGACAAGGCCTTGAAGAGCGCCTGGATCGAGGAACTCGAGTCCGGCAAGATCGATGAAACTGAGTTTGCGCTCCGAAAATACTCGAGGGGGGGCGCCGAGGAGCGCGCGATCCAAACCATCGAGATGGATCCCGAAACCGTTTGCCTCAATCCTATTCTCAGCGACGAGGACTTCAGAATACTGTTTCCCGAAGGTACGCTTGTTGTAGACATGCTTGTGGACACGTGGTTCGTCGTCGGAAAGAACATGGGGGCCGCGACGAGTGAACTGGCAGATATCGTAAGGCACTCTGTGGCCGAACTGGAACCGGTCGAGGTAGCGGCGGCCCCGTTGCCATCAAGTGTCGCTCTAGCGGAAGAAAAGACATCCGCTCCGTTGACAGTTGTGCGCGAGACAACGCGAACCGGGAAAGTTCTCGTCTATTCTGCGTTGGTTGTTGCAGCCATAGCAATAGTACTCCTTGCATCTGCCCGTCGGAGCCGGTCCTAATGGACCACCTGCACGAACTCGCGGAGATTTACCCAGACACCACCATCGTACCGCCCTCGTGTGGGGCAGGCGCCACGCACTTCATTCTGGAACTGTTCGGGAAGCGAACGCCGCCGCTTGAGGACATCGAGCAAGCCCTGGATGCCGGCAATGCCGGTGGGAGTACCTCGCTCTTAGGCATAAGGGACTATCTCGAGAACGAGGGGCTCGAGGTGTATCCGCTAAGTATAAGCCTTGTGGATTTGCACAAGACCTTCGAGTCGGCAGTGGCCGTTCTACATGCCGCCTCATGTAACGGCGATGGTGAAGACGAGGCCCCGATTCGGCAGGGACATTACCTTGCACTTGTCAAGCACAAAGACACGTTTTATGTCCTGGATCCGCCCGCCGTGAAGGACACGTCTGAGCGCCGTACGTCTCAGGAAGTTGCGGCGCTGGCGGAGTCCATCCGTTATCAAAATGTTGCTTTAGTTGTATCGGACAGACCGCTCAGTCTACCGCTGCCGCAGAAGCTATCCCTGGCGGGCATTTTGGCTATCACAGCATGCCTCGTCGTCGTTGCCTTGATTCTTCGTACCTCCCTCCGAAAGTTCGTTCGGCGTTGGCTGCAACGAGACCAGAGCAGTCTCTGATTGTTGCGGCCTCTTGCTCCTTGAATCTGCCGACGACTACCTAGTGAAAAATGTGTGTTTCGGGTTGGGATTCCCGCTTCTTCAATTTCAGGGTGTACTTTCCAGTCCCGAATCCGTTCTGGTCAACTTATCCGCGATGTTTCCTCAAGTCCCACGCGCCGAGGCCGAAATTGGCCCAAAACACGAGGTTCAACGCGGCAAGCTGCAGGGTCATGGCGGTTACGACCGTCTCGATGGGGATATCTGCAACGTGAATCAAGAGGGCCGCAGCGGCGGCGTATGGGAGACCCGTCGCATTGGGTGTAAACGGGATGGCGCCTGTAATGCCGTGGACGCAATATACCGCCGCGGCGAGCGCGAATGTGACGCTATCGTGCCCGAAGCTTTGATAGAGGAGCACGGTGGCCCACAGGTCAAGACACGTCGCTGCGACCGTCACGCCGGACGCCAACGGCAGCTTACGGCGCAGGGCCTTTATCTCGTCACTTATCGCCGCAAGGAACGCGGCGGCTCGAGAGAGCAATGGCGCCCTGCGGACGCGCTCGGCCACCCACTCGAACAGACCCCGTTTCGTGAGCACATACGCTGCACCGGCGAGCAAGGCGACCGTTGCGACAGCCACAAGCAAGAAGGTTGTTTTCCCCGGGATACGCAGGAGAATTAGTCCCACGACCCCGAGCACAAGTGTAGCGCCCGTCTCGAGAACCCGATCCACAATGATCCAGGCGCCGACCTTGGGCGTCCTGTGGCGCCGAATCAGCAGCGGCGACAGTTCGCCCACGCGGCCGGGCGTCCAATACCCCGTGGCTTTGGACAAGAAGAACAGGCCGACGCCGTTGCTGCCTGCGCCAAGCGCGAAACGCCACTTGCCCGCGCGCAGCCACTCGGCGACGGCCTCGACGGCCATGAGCGCCAGAATCAGCTTTACGTTGACGGTGACGACGGCATCCCGCAACTTTCCCACGCCCAGAAGCCACACGACGCCAAGGTACAGCGCCACGCCGACGAGCCACAGATACCGGTTGCAGCGCCAGCGGGCACGACGCGGCGCCTTAGCCACGGCCTCTTTGACAGGGTCTTGCATCATGCACTTACTTCCCGAGACCCAGTTACGTCACATACCCCAGGAGAACACGGCCACATCGCCGCTGCACGCTTCGTCCACCCGCGTCATGCGGCCGTCGAGCCGGGCGCGTTCCTCAGGACAGTACCGGGCCCAGAATGCAAGCCGCTGTTGCTCCGCTAAGAAGTATCCCCTCGGGCGTTCTCGCATGAAAACCTCCAATTCTTCTACGGTTCGCAGGCCGGGCATGCCAATCTCCCAATATTCGTTCTGGAACAATCGGCTCGGGAACCAGTCATCCACACGGCCAACGTAATAAAGCGCCGGAAGGTACGTGGTCGAAAGCACGGCGGTCTCACTGTCCAGGTGTTCGCCGACGTAACGGCACGGCGCGCGCCACTGGGGAATTCTCCGCGCGAGTGTCACGTCGGCGCCGCTTGCCGTCTTGATCGAGTCGCCCAACAGATGATAGGTCGAGAGCGCCAAACGCCCGCCGAAAACGAGGATTATCACGGCCAGGCAACCGTGCAGCCACGAACGTCGTGCGCGACTGACTGCGATTCCCAATTGAACCAGGCCATAGGAGAATCCGGCCACCCAGAACGGAAACGCGAAATACATGAACCGCGGACGTCGGTACCCGTAAAGAAACGTCAGGGCCAAGAGCGGCGCCCAGAAACTCAACACCACGAATATGCCTCTCCCTCTTTCCTTCAGCACCATTATCACAAATCCGAGCAAGGCCAAGTAGAAGAAGCCCGCGCTAAGGTTCTGGTGCAACCAGACCAGGTAAAAACCCCGCACTTGTCGGGTTACTTCCGTGAATTGGCCGCCGAGTCCCCCGCGATCGAACATGGCCTTGATATCCACTTGCGGGAGCCCCAGCCGGTAAAACAACAGGGTCGCTGCGCCGGCTATCACAGCCCCACAGGCCAATCCCGTCCAATGAGAGCGCCACCGCTTCGTATGCAAAGCCATCAAGAATCCGTACGCCGCAACCGGCGCAACGAAAAGAATCGACTGGAAACCGCACAAGAGGCCAAGTACATACGTGGCGAACGCAGCAACGGCAAACACGACGCGCCGCTTTGGATCTTCGACGGAAAACACACGCCATACGATCCACATGGCAACAAGGTAGGCTGCCTGCTGCAAGGTGTAGTAGCGGGCCTGGCGCGCCCAGGCCACGGCCCATGGCGACAGCGCCAGAGAAAACGCCGCCACAATAGCCGTACCGCGCCCCAAAAGCCGCCGAATCACAAAGAACGTCAACACTACGCTTGCCGCCCCGAAGACCACGGCGGGCGCGCGTACCA
>DUZM01000171.1 GCA_013349485.1 Candidatus Hydrogenedentota bacterium
CGCCGGGGTTGATGCGCCGCGGGTGCGAAGTGACCACATCGAGCGAACGGCGAACGGGGTCGTGTGTCTTTTCAACGATCTTATGCACAAAGAAATCCATAATCGAGAAGTCCGTGTGCCTGCCCTCGATCGCGATGCCGTTGTTACCGGCGCCGCAGTCCAACCAGGCCGTGGCAAGGTGGGACGGATATCGCCCCACGACCTTCTGCGTCCACTCATTCCAGGTATGATGGTCGCCGCCCAGGGCTGCCGTGCTCAACGGCGCGTCTTTCGGCGCGAAAAAATGCTCGATCTTGCGGCCCCAAAAGTTCGGCCAGACGATCCGCGCGTCCGGCATCGGCCCAAGACCCCGCAGCCACGGAAACAGCGTTTCCTCGATGGGCAGCCGGCCCGTGTTCGTAAGGCGCAACCGGGCAAGAATCGCTGCGCCGTCGAGCGTGAGCGTGGCCGTCGCGTCGAGGCCATCGCTCCCGTACGCCAACGTCGCCGTGGCCCCGTCGACGCGTATGTCCGGCGCCGCGCCGTCCACATGTTCGAAGGCCCTGTCACCGTCTGGAACCATCGCCCGGAACAACAACGCCCGCTCTGGCGTCAGGACGTATTCGTGACCGGACCGCTTGTCGCAGACCGAGGCGAATCCGCCCGTATCCGCATCGAGTTCCACGGAGACGAAGTCATTTTCTAATCGCATGGTGCCCCCTTCTCTGTTTGGCCTTGGCTCCCGCCACCGTTGAATTCTCCGAGCGATTTCTCGCATCGTCTGTATAAGTTCTCGGACACGTCCCGAGCCGCGTGCACGAGCCGGTGAGCGTCTTCCTGGGCGCCTTCGCGGAGCAACGTGGACAATTTATCGAGAAAGAGCGCGCTGAAAGGTGCCTGGTCGCACACATCCCAGACCTCGGCCGGCAACGGCACGCCGTACTCGCCAATCATGTCGATGCACCGCGCCAAGCTAGCGCGATAGTCCGGCTTGATCCGCAAGGACACCGCGTAGTGCTCGAGTGCGCCGTCCAGATCGCGCTCGGACTCGCACAGCAACCCGAGGTGATAATGACTCGCGAAGCTGCCCGTGCCCACGACGCGTTCCTGGGAGGGGCCCGCGCGCAACGAATCAAAATAGGCTGCCCGCGAGCGCGCCACGTCGCCCAGCATGAGATATACGTAGCCAAGCGCATGGTGCAGATCCGGGTCCCGGGCGCCTGTGTGCCCACGCGTCTTGTGGCGTTCCAACAGGTCGCGGGCCTCCGTTGCGCGCGCCGTATTGGCGTAGCAATAGGCCAGCGACACCACCAAATCCGATAAGAATGGCGGCGCCGCCGTACCGCCCTGCGGACACGGCACCCGAGCCGCGCAGTCGAGACGAAGACTCTCGAGCGCCTGCTCGAAAAAGGGCGCCGCTTCACCGTATTCCTTGACGGCGAAATGCGTTTTGCCGAATTGATACAAGCAGTACGCGTCGCCCGGGCATTTCTCGAGTTCCTTGCGCAGCAGCCGGCGGTTTCGGCTCGATTTGTCCTTGGGCGAGTCGGGGCCGTGCGCGTAACCCGTATGAAACAGCTCGAGGCCCGTCGGCGCGATGGTCATCTCGCCCGAAATAGGCGTAATCTGCTCATGAATCGCGCCTTGGTACAAGAAGGAGCCACGTTTGAAGAATCGAGGGATATGGTCAATCGCTTCGAGCGGCTCGCGTCCCGTCCAGATTGGGCTGCGCACCGCGACGGTGCCCACGACGGCGGGTCCGCGGTTGACCGCGAACGCCTCCAGAAGGCCGCGCGCCGAGTCGGGTTGCACCACCCGCTCATCCGCGTCCACGTGTAGGACATAATCACCGGCCGCGTGCTCGAGCGCCGCGTTGCGCGCTGCCGAGAAATCGTCGCGCCACGTGAAGCCATACACCCGATCCGTCAATGACCGCGCAACGGCAATGGTGCCGTCCTCGGAACCCGTGTCGACGACGACGACTTCGTCCGCTACGTTTGAGACGGACTTCAAGCAGCCTTCAAGGCAATCTTCCTCGTTTCGGACGATAAGGACGGCACTGATGACCACAACGGCGTCCCCGCTCGGCGCCCTGGCTCGCGCAAGTTAGGGCAGCATGGTAGGGGAAAACGGGGCAAGAGTCAACACGCCACGCAGGCTCGGGGCGTGGGGCGGCGGAAAAGACGGCCCCGCGAAGCGTGATAATTCGCAGGGCCGTTGCGTTGCCCACTAGGTTCCGACCGAGTACGCACAAAGCATCCCCGCTTCACGCGGGGACCTGCCCGTCTCAAGGCAGTCCTCGCGGGTGCGCGCGTATTCCCCGGCCAACTCCTTAAGCCTGCTCGTCTAAGAGCAGGCCTTGCAGCCGACGGATCCGAGCCGCGACCTTGAGCACTTCTTCCGGTGGAATCTGTTTCAGGACCTCGTTGTGCTCGTCCAGGATCTGCGCGATGATGCGTTTACTCGCTTTATCGACGCGCAGTCGTGTGCCGGCGCGTTTCACAGGCGGGTCGAGAACGACCCGTCGGGCGCCGGGGTCCTGGGGCGCCTCGGGGCTCGCACGCGGCCGGGGCGCGCCCTCCGCGGCCGCGGCTTGCTGCGGCCGAGGAGGAGGAGTCCGGGCGCCGGGATCGGGCATAGGAGCTGTGGGCTCATTCCCGTTTATGCCAGGCAGTCCCATAATGCTTCTCTCCATTTGCGCTAACCCATATCAAACTACCGCAACAGCTGCAGCGCCGTCTGCGGTATCACGTTCGCTTGCGCGAGCACGGCCGTGCCCGCGCTCACCAAAATCTGATTTCGCGTGAACGCGATCGTTTCCGTCGCAATGTTCGCGTCGCGAATCGCGCTCTCGGCCGCGGCGGAGTTCTCCTCTTGAATCGCCAACGTGTTGATGGTGAACTCGAGCCGGTTCTGCATGGCGCCAAGCGTGCTGCGCAACGTGCTCACGCTTTGAATGGCGGCGTCAATCGTGCTGATGGCGTTCACGGCGCCCGTCATGCTCGATATCGTGACCTTGCTGATCCTGAGGTCATTGGTCTTCGCGCCGGTCACCGCGATCAACAGCGTCTGGCCTTCCTTCGCGCCGGCTTGCAGCGTCACCGTCTGCGACGCGCTCAAGACATTGATCCCGTTGAACTCCGTGTCCAGGGCGATATCGTCGATCTGAGAAAGCAGCTGGGCCACTTCGGTGTTCATCGCAGACCGATTGGCCGTACTCAGGGTGCCATTCGCCGACTGGACGGCTAATTCGCGGATGCGCTGCAGAATGTTCGTGGTTTCGCTCAACGCACCCTCCGCCGTCTGCACCAGGCTGACGCCGTCCTGCGCATTGCGTTGCGCCACTTGCGTGCCGCGCACGACCGAATTGAATCCCTCGGCGATGGCCAGGCCCGCCGCATCGTCCGCAGCCCGATTGATGCGCAGCCCGCTCGAGAGCCGCTCGAGCGTCCGGTTAAGCATGGCCGTCGAGCGGCTGAGGGTGCGCGCCGCATTCAGCGCCGCGACGTTGGTGTTGATCCGCAATCCCATAGTCCTAGCCTCCTTGTAGATGCCGCGCGGGCATCCCTACCCGCGGGTTAACGGCGCCCTCAACCGAGTAGCGTCAGCGCAGTCTGCGGTATTACGTTCGCTTGGGCCAATACCGCCGTGCCCGCGCTTACGAGGATTTGGTTCCGCGTGAACGCGATCGTTTCCGTGGCAATGTTTGCGTCGCGGATGGCGCTCTCGGCCGCGGCCGAGTTCTCCTCCTGGATCGCCAGGGTGTTGATAGTGAACTCGAGCCGGTTCTGGAAGGCGCCAAGCGTACTGCGCAACGTGCTCACGCTCTGGAGAGCGCCGTCGATCGTGCTGATGGCGTTCACGGCGCCCGTCATGCTCGATATCGTGACCTTGCTGATCCTCAGATCGTTCGTCTTGGCGCCGGACACCGCGATCGCCAGCGTTTGACCCTCCTGCGCGCCCGCTTGCAGCGTGATCGTCTGCGACGCGCTCAGGACATTGATCCCGTTGAACTCGGTGTCCAGGGCGATGTCGTCGATCTGCAGCAGAAGCTGCTCGACTTCGGTGTTCATCGCAGAGCGATTGGCGGTACTCAGGGTGCCGTTCGCCGACTGAACCGCCAATTCGCGGATGCGTTGGAGGATGTTTGTGGTCTCGCTCAACGCGCCTTCGGCCGTCTGCACCAAGCTGACCCCGTCCTGCGCGTTGCGTTGGGCCACTTGCGTGCCGCGCACGACCGAATTGAACCCTTCGGCAACGGCCAGACCCGCCGCATCGTCCGCCGCCCGATTAATCCGGAGGCCACTCGAGAGCCGCTCGAGCGTCCGGTTCAGCATGGCCGTCGAGCGGCTGAGGGTGCGCGCCGCGTTCAACGACGCGATGTTGGTATTGATCCGTAATCCCATAAGTCTTACCTCCTTGAGTGCGTACAAGGCATCCCTCCCTTGCACGTGCCTTGACTCCGTTCACACGCTGCGGACGTGCCACCGTGCACTCAAGCAAGTACGCGACCTCGCTCGAGTGCGGGTCCGCGGTCCCTATCACCTCCTCTCAGGTGCGGTCGTGCGCTCCGGACCTCACGCGCATGAGGTCCGGAGCGCGGTTCATCCGTACTCATTAACAACCCGAGGGTTTTGCTATCCGAGCAATTGCAGCGCGGTTTGCGGCACCACATTGGCCTGTGCCAACACCGCGGTACCCGCACTCACCAAGATCTGGTTCCGCGTAAACGCTATCGTTTCCGTGGCAATGTTCGCGTCGCGGATGGCGCTCTCGGCCGCGGCGGAATTCTCCTCTTGAATCGCCAACGTGTTGATCGTGAACTCGAGCCGGTTTTGGAACGCGCCGAGCGTGCTTCGCAACGTACTGACGCTTTGCAGCGCGCCGTCAATCGTGCTGATGGCATTTACAGCGCCGGTCATGCTCGAGATCGTGACCTTGCTAATCTTGAGATCGTTGCTCTTGGCGCCGCTGACCGAAATGACCAATGTCTGGCCTTCCTGCGCGCCCGCTTGCAGCGTGATCGTTTGCGCAGCGCTAAGCACATTGACGCCGTTGAACTCCGTGTCCAACGCGATATCATCGATTTGCGCAAGAAGCTGCGCCACTTCGGTATCCATGGCCAAACGGTTGAGGTCGCTCTGCGTTCCGTTGGCGGCCTGCACCGCAAGCTCCCGAATACGCTGCAGAATGTTCGTCGTCTCGCTCAGGGCGCCTTCCGCCGTCTGCACTAGGCTGACGCCGTCCTGGGCGTTTCGTTGCGCGACCTGCGTGCCGCGCACCACCGACCTAAACCCCTCGGCAATGGCCAGCCCCGCGGCGTCGTCCGCAGCCCGATTGATCCGCAAGCCGCTGGAAAGACGTTCCAACGTCTTGTTCAGGGCCAACGTCGAGCTCCGGAGTATGCGGCTCGCATTTAGAGACGCAATGTTGGTATTGATTCGAAGTCCCATCGTTTCATCCTCCATGAGTGGCCGTGAGGGCATCCCTACCCTCGGTCCGAATCATTTCCCCAGTAAGACACCTCCCGAAAGACCCGGCAACTCCGCCGAGGCATTCGGTTTCCTATAACAACTCCCCTTGCCGCCGCCCCTGGCTGCGGGC
>DUZM01000132.1 GCA_013349485.1 Candidatus Hydrogenedentota bacterium
AACCTTCAGGCGATCGGCGTCGATATCCACGAGCGTGACCCGGCTGCCCTCAAGACTTTGCACGTGCATGCAATCGCCGAGAACGGCTTTTGCGAATACGGTGCTTCCTGCACCCAGCAAACAGATTGCGGCCATGACGATAGACTCCTTTTCGTGCCCCGAAATGGATGGATAATACGGAGATCACGCGCGAAACGCAACCATGAGGACAATAGGCAATTCGGGATTGGCAACACCGGTTGCCTCGGCCCTGAGCAGGGCGGTGATAATGCTTGTCCCGTCACTTCAAGTGCGGGTTTTCCGTTCTGACTGAATCAGAACGTCCTGCGCCACGAGCCACTCGACGGCGTCGGCCAGTACGCGTTCGGTGTGTTCGGGATCGATACCCACGTGGTCGGAGTCGTACCACGTGATGGTTTTTGGCTCGCCTGCCGCGTCCTGCAGCGCCTCGGCGGCGGCCCGCGGGATGAGCGAGTCTTCTGTGCCGTTCTGAAAGTAGACTGGCCGGGGAACTATGGCGTCCACGTGTTTCAGCGGGTCGGCGGGCGCAAAGACGTAAGCGCCGAGGCGGGTAAGTAATGGGGTCCATCTCCCGGCGCGCTCGGCAACGGCCTGGCTCGAAAGAAGCAAGCGGACGTTTCCGCCGCCGTACGTGAGCACGACGGCGCGGATGCGGTTATCGAACGCGGCGGCGTTGGCGCCGGTGATGGCGCCGAAGCTTGCGCCGCACAAATAGACGCGCTCCGGGTCGACGTCTTGCCGCGTCTCGAGGCAGTCAATAAGTCGGCGCGTTTCGATGACGGTACGCGCAGCGCGCTCGCGTAAAGCGAGCGTTGCGGCCCACGGCCGCTCCGAGGGACGTCCGCGTTCCCCGCGCGTGTACTGGTCGAAGGTAGCGACGGCAAAGCCGGCCAGAGTAAACGGCTTGGCGATCGCGTCCAAGAACTCCTTGCTTTGACCGATGCCGTGCAGGAACACGACGCACGGAAACGGCTTTGCTCCGCTGGCGGGCCGTGCAAGCAGGGCCGGCACCATGTCGCCGGGCAGGCCCTGAAACGTGAATGCGCAGCGGTCGTACCCGTCGCATTCAGCATACGATCCCTCGACAACGTCGAGTGGAAGGGCAGGATCATAACCCTCGTAGTAATGCGCGTCGCACCACTGCTTGAATCCGGCGGCCCCGATGACCCCGAGGAGTGCAACCGCGCAAAACCACGTGCCTGCCCGTTTCAGCCTTCGCACCGCGCCCGCCCTTTCCGCAAAACGACGCCCATTCGAGCAGCTAGCCGATTTCCTTCAGTTTTGCGTTGGCTTCCTTAAGCCGGCGGCTCAGGGTATGAATGATGTTGAGGAGTATTCGGACGGCAGCCCGTTTGGTAAGGAGCCGCTCGAAGGTCGTTTCGTTGAGGGCGAAAAGATGGGAATCCTCGAGGGCAACGGCCGAAGCGCTGCGCGGTTCATGGGTTGTGAGCGCCATCTCGCCGAACATAGCCCCCTGTTTCAGTTCGGCGATCTGCTTACGGCCGTCGAAAATGCCCACTTTGCCGCCGAGAACAACGTACATGGTGTTTCCAGTAGTGCCCTTCAGGAAGATGGTTTCCCCTTTGGTGATGCGCTGCGTCATCCCTTTCGAGAAGATCTTGGCGACTTCGTGAGGTTCGAGGCCGTGGAAGAACTCGACTTGCGCGGCAAGCCGGACAAGCATGCCCATCTGTCGTTCGGAAACCATGACTGCTTACTCCCTCGAGCGCTAAGCCGGCGCGGGCACGCTGCTGCGCTTGCGGATCGGCTCTCACACTACGTAAATGTAGCGACTGCAATTCGGGCACGTATGGATATGGTCGGGATCTTGACGCACCTGCTGCACGAATTTCGACGGCAGCCGCATGAAGCACCCCTGGCACGTGTCCCCTTCGACGGGCACCAAGGCCGGCGGCCGGCCCCGCATCAGCTTGTCGTAATGGTTCAGAATCCGCGGTTCGACGAGGACGCGGATATTCTCGATGCGCCGGCGCACCTGGGCCTTGCCGGACCGGGCGGCAACCAACATCTCCTGGCATAACTGGAGCCGCGCGAGCAGGATCAGGTCGGCGTGGCCGTCCTGCATCGCCTCGATTTTGGGGTCTGCCTTAACCTTTCTGATATGCGCTTCGTGGCGTTCTTCGAAGGTCTGGGACGTTTTCTCCAGTATCGCGAACATCTCGGCAGCGTTTTCGGCCTCGAGCATTGCGTTTAGATGTTGAGGCTCCGTGAGCAGCTTTGCCACCGTGGCGATAAAATTGAGGTAGGTGGTCTGCATGTTCGGGGGATAGCAGATAAGGAAGATTAGGTGAACGGGTTTACGGTCGACGGCCACGAAATCGATGCCGCCGGGTATGCGCCCGATGGCGCATACAAGAGTCTTCATGCCGGGCACTCGGGCATGCGGCACCGCGATGCCGCGGCCGATGCCGGTGCTTTCCGTAATCTCGCGCGCAACAATCTGATCCAGGGCGGGGCCGACGCTTTTCATTCGCTTCTTCTCGAAAAGCAGATGTGTAAGTTCTTTCAGCGCATCGGGTTTGTTGGTTGCCTTCATTCTGGGCACGATGCACGACTTGGCAATGTACTTCGTGAGAAGCATATTGGGGGTCCCCTTGAGAGCCATTTCCGTCACCGCAAGTAGCTGTACTACCGGTCGATTCACGGAATCACGTTTCGCTCACGGAAGTTATTCTAACACGCCGGGGGCATTGGCTCAATAGCGGTCTCGCCGATGCAATGACAAGCAGGCCGCATCGCGCCGTGGCCGTCCCCGAGGCGCTTTACCAAGGCAGTCGTGGGGACGCGCGACGTAGACTGGCTAGTACCAAACCGAGACGAGTACCACGGGCTCGTCGCTCGAGACGTCGTGATGTCTGCCGTACCCGAAACACTGTTTCACGAATTTCGGCTCGACGTGGTTGTCTTCGAGCCAGGCGTTGATGTGTTCATCCATTTGGCGCAGCGCTTCCACACCCGCCTTGCCCACAAAAGTCTGGACTCTCATGCCGACTCCTTTCCCCCAAGTTTGCGCTGGCCGCGGCGATTCGCGTCTTGCTGCTCTTTTGCCAGCTCGCCCACTACCGCATTTCGCATGACGGCCGCGGGGGCCGCAACGCCCGTCCACGTCTCGAACTGCAGAACCGCCTGGTTGACAAGCATCTCGACGCCCGCAATGGTCGTACACCCCGCGTCCTCGGCCTCGCGAAGCAGCCGCGTCCTGTACGGCCTGTACACCATATCGAGGATCACTTGCCCTTGCCGGAACAGCGCCGCCGGGACACCCGTCTGATCCGCGTTCGGATACATGCCAATGGGCGTGCCGTGAATCACGACGTCGTGCGTTGCCATGGCCTCTGTAAGCGCGTTGGAGAGATGGCCCGACGCGACGGCCACGGCGGTTTTGGCACGCAAATCGTCGACAATGGCAGCCACCCGCTCGGGCGTTCTGCCGAGGATACAGATCTGTTCGGCCCGTGTCAGCTCGGCCACCGCAAAGGCCACGGCCCGCACCGCCCCTCCGGAACCGACAAAAAGGACGCGCTTGCCGTCGAGCGAGACGCCCGCGTCGGCGAACGCCCGCAGGGCGCCGGGGCCGTCCGTGGTTGAACCGATAAGTGTGCCGTTGTCGTTTGTGACGGTGTTGACGCTGCCTACGTGACGCGCTATGGCATCGATCGCGTCCAAATGCGCCATCACGCGCATCTTGTGGGGAATCGTCACGCTCAGGCCGCGAAAGCTCGGCAGCGCACGCATACCGGCCAGGCACCCGGCAATGTCTTCGACTCGAAACGCAACATAAACGTAGTTCAGCCCCGCGGCCTCGAAGGCCGCGTTATGGATCCGCGGCGAGAGCGAGTGTTCGACGGGGTTGCCGATCACCGCGCAGAGTCGCGTAGCCGTGTCGATAGAGCGCATTGCGTTGCCCTTGCCTAGCCTGGCGGCCAATCCATCTTGCGCCCGCCGAGGATGTGCAGATGCAGGTGGAACACCATCTGTCCGCCCCACGCGTCACAGTTGATGACGTAGCGGAACCCTTTGTCGCACAGGCCCTCTTGTTCCGCCACCTTGTTCGCGGTGAGGATCAGTTTGCCCAGGAGTGCCGCATCGGCCGGCTCGGCCGCCGTGATCTTTGGGATGTGCTTCCGAGGCACGACGAGCACGTGCGTCGGAGCGCCGGGATTGATGTCGCGAAACGCATAGAACACGTCGTCTGAATAGACCTCGGTTGAGGGAATTTCTCCGGCAATAATCCTGCAGAATAGGCAATCATCTGTCATGGCGTTCTCCCCGTCATTGTCGTGCGGCCAGCTTAGCGCAACCCGTCGCCGCAAAGCAACGCCGCCGCGCGGCGCTACCCGCAGCAGACGCTCTGGAATCGCCGCGTAGTCGGGAAATAAAAAATTTGGTTTCGGTGCGGCATATGGTATGCTAGGGCTCCGCTCACACTACGGCGCAGACTGCGGAGGGAGCTGGCACGGGGAATCATCGGATTCGCAAAAAGTGAGGAAGCAAACCATGCCGAAAAAAGACATTATCCTAATTTCCAACGGGGACTTTCGGGAGGAAGTCTGCCGAGACAACTGGCCCAAACAAGTAGAGACGCTCAACGCCGTTAAGCGTTCCTTGCGCAAGCTGGGGTACGCGTGCAAGATCTTTCCGAAATACGACCCGAAGCGGAAGCACGGCATGATGAATAAGCAGTGTCAGGGGGCCGCGGCCTTTGCGCAGTTTGACCCGAATGCGCCGGTGATTGTCGTCATGTGCAGTTGGGTGTACGCGCACCACGTGGCCGGGCCTTTGGCGACGCATAAGGGGCCCATTCTGTTGCTGGCGAACTTCGACGGAACGTTTCCGGGCCTGGTGTCGCTGCTGAATCACTCGGGTACGCTCGATAGACTGTGCATCAAGCACTCGCGACTGTGGAGCGACAGGTTCGACAAAGACGACGCGTTTATGGAACGGCTCAAGACGTGGTGCAGGACCGGTGAGATCAAGTACAGCAAAGCGCACTTGGCTGACGCGGCCAAGCTAAGGCTCTCCGCAAAGGCCCGGGCGTTCGGCAAGGAACTTGCCCAAGACATCCTCAAGAACAAGCGCATCATGGGCCAGCTCGATCCGGGATGCATGGGCATGTTGAATGCGCTGGTCGATCCGGCCAAATTGGGCGCCATCGGCATGCCGCTCGAACTGCTGAACCAGTCCGACCTATTGGCCGAGATGAAGCTCGTCGATGACCGCGAGGCCCAGGGCCACCTCAACTGGCTGGTCCGGCGCGGCGCCCATTTCCATTGGGGCACGGACATGTACGAGGAACTGGTGCATGGCCAGGTGCTTACGCAGATGAAGATGTACTCGGCTGCGGCGCGAATGTACCAGCGATACGGCCTAAGCGCTATCGGCATTCCCTATCAATACGGCCTCGTCCGGAGTTGTCCCGCCTCCGATCTCGTCGAGGGTATGCTCAATAACAGCGATCGCCCCAACGTCAAAGACCCCGAGACAAAGCAGATCGTCAACAAAGGCAAACCCATCGTTCAC